>JBCCZN010000020.1:0-22626 GCA_039187375.1 Pseudomonadota bacterium | reverse complement strand
CAAAAAAATTCTGCTATTCGTGCATGGTTGGAGTGTCACCGATACTGACACTTATGGCGGTCTGCCAGACCGACTGCGCAACGAATCCAAAGCCCACGATCTGGGCTTTACCGTCAAACACGTCTACCTGAGTCGCTATATCAGTTTTCGTGATGAGGTGACGATTCCGGATATCGCGCGCGGATTCGAGGCGGCTATTCGCAAAGAGCTTGAGGCGGAGATCAATGCAGGCGCTCGATTCGTCTGTATTACGCATTCGACAGGTGGCCCGGTCATTCGCGATTGGTGGCATCGTTATTACGAAAATACGAGCAGTCGAAAGCCATGTCCGATGAGTCACTTAATCATGCTCGCACCGGCTAATTTCGGCTCGGCACTGGCGCAGTTGGGAAAGGGTCGTATCAGTCGATTGCAAAGCTGGCTGAAGGGGGTCGAGCCCGGTCAGGGCGTCCTGGACTGGTTGGAGTTGGGCAGTGCCGGATCGTGTGAGTTGAATCTGGACTGGATCCGAACAGGGGTCAACAAGATGTCAAAATCCGGCGCATTTGCGTTTGTGTTGAGTGGTCAGACTATTGATCGGGAGCTCTACGATCACCTGAACGCCTACACCGGAGAGACGGGATCGGATGGTGTCATCCGCGTCGCCGGGGCCAATCTGAATAGTCGGTACATCCGATTTCATCAAGAGGCGCCAACTGTATCGAAAGGACAACTGCAGGCGCCGAGGTTAGAGGTTGACGATATGGCCGTGTCAGAAGATACCGCGATGCGCATTGTTCGCGGTGCCTCACATAGTGGCAAGGACAAGGGCATCATGCGCTCGGTGTATCGACCAGCTGGTCATCCACGCGGCCGAGATGTCGTGAAGGGCATTCTGCAGTGCCTCGAGGTGCAAACCAAAACGGACTATAAGCGGGTCGTCAAATTACACGCTGAAGAAAGCGCCAAGGTGCAGCAGGAAGAGTTGATTGAGGTAGAGGCGCACTTGCTACTCAAAGACCGAATTTTTGTGCACGATCGCTACAGCATGGTGACCTTTCGGGTTACCGATGATGAAGGCCATCCGATCAGCGATTTTGATTTGTTGATTACTGCCGGCTTACAAAACGATCCGAATCTACTGCCCAAGGGCTTTCTCGTCGACCGTCAGCAAAATCGCGTGACCCCGAATACCGTGACGTTCTATTTCAATTACGATGTCATGATCGGTACCCAGGAAATTAAACACAACGGCGAGGTCGTGAGACCGGCGTCCAAGGGTGCGGGCCATCTTGGCTTCAAGGTCATGCCCAGGCCGACTGATGGATTTGTGCACTATTTGAACTGCGAGGCCGACGCTGAGAAGCATTACCTCACCGAAGTCTTACAACCCAATCAAACGACGCTAATCGATGTTGTGTTGCGCCGCGTCGTGCACAGTAACGTATTCGGGTTGGATAAGGCCGGGCCCGAACCGATCAAGACACAGGATTTCAGGAAAACGAAACCCGGAAAAGACGTCATTTAGCCCTATCGTGGTTTCGATATACTAAGCAGAATGTCCAAAGAGCTTGAATTGCGCCGTGCTGCTGGCGAGGATGCCAACCGCAAAGAAGCGGTCGAGAAGCGCCGAAAAAAAGGCTACCGAACTGCGCGTGAAAATTTAGCGCATCTCATCGATGACGAGTTCTTTGTTGAATACGGTGAACTTGTCACGGCAGCCCAGCGTGGACGTCGTTCTGCTGAAGATCTGATTACCAACACCCAATCCGACGGCGTGATCACAGGTCTTGCCAGGATCAACGCGAGCGCTGTTGGTGAACACCCTGCGCGCACTGCATTGATCGTCAATGACTATATGGTGCTAGCCGGCACTCAGGGTTATTACCATCACAAGAAAATTGACCGACTGCTGGAGTTAGTCGATCGAGAGCGATTGCCTGTCCTGATGTATACCGAGGGTGGCGGTGGCAGGCCGGGTGATACCGATGTGGTGACACAGGTATCCGGCTTGGATGTGCCGACCTTCGCTCGCTGGTCCAGACTGGAAGGGCGTGTGCCGAGAATTGCAGTTGCCAATGGTTACTGCTTTGCAGGCAATGCGCTGTTGTTTGGTTGCGCCGATATCCGAATTGCGACCGAAACTTCCTGGATCGGTATGGCTGGCCCGGCCATGATCGAAGCCGGTGGGCTCGGTCGATACAACGCCGAACAAATCGGACCGGCAAAGATGCATGCGGCTCAGGGTACGCTGGACGTGCTGGCGACTGACGAAGCAAATGCCACGACGATTGCGAAACGGGTCCTGTCCATTTTTCAGGGCCTGACAGATCGCTACGAAGCGCAGGATCAAATGCCGCTCGATAGCGCGATGCCAGACAATCGCCGCATGACCTACAAGGTACGACCGATCATAAAACGCCTTGTGGACACCGACTCCTTCATCGAATTCGGTGCACAGCATGCGACAGCGATGATCACAGCGTTTTGTCGAATCGATGGTGTCCCGGTGGGGTTACTCGCCAACAATAATCAGGTGTTAGCCGGTGCGATTGATGCCCCGGCAGCAAAAAAGGCAGCGCGATTCTTGCGGCTGTGTAACACGCATCAGCTTCCGGTTTTGTCTCTGATCGATACGCCCGGTTTTATGGTTGGGCCGGACAGCGAGACGCAGTCAGCGACGGCGTATATGTCCGACATGTTCACAGCTGGTGCGACACTCTCGGTGCCATTGATAGCGATTGTGTTACGTAAAGCTTACGGTTTGGGCGCGATGGCGATGGCCGGTGGCAGCACCGAAGCGCCGCTATGCACTGCCGCCTGGCCCACCGGTGAGTTTGGTGCCATGGGGCTTGAAGGTGCTGTTCAGCTTGGTTTTCGTAAGGAGTTGGCTGCTGCGGCAGACGAGGCGCAGCGGACTGCTTTGTTCGATCAATTGGTCAGTGATTTATATCAAAAGGGCAGTGCGATCGAGACGGCGTCACGACGCGAAATCGACAGTGTCATCAAACCATCGGAAACCCGTGCCTGGCTTGAGACGTTGCTACCCAATGATCGATATTGATCGCGACGGCTCTGGTTAGAGTGCAACACGCTGCAGATTTGGCAGCGCTAATCACTCTGCACATAGAGTCATTTAAAAGCGTTCAGTATGCTCGCCGTAATGTCCCAGCGATTCATGTGGGGGCTGCTGTAGTCCAGACCTCTCCGGACAATCACTAAATCATGAGATGGCACGATAATGACGTATTGTCCGCGATTGCCAGCGGTGGCGTAGGCATCCTTCGGCACGTCTTTTCTCTCATCAGGTACCAGCCAGAATTGACCCCCGTAGAAGTTGCCATGGACGTCGCTTGCCGGTGCGGGTGTGCGGACGAATTCGATCCAGTCTTCGGAAATCAGTCGCTCTCCCTGCCAGACCCCATTGTTGAGATACAACATGCCAAACCGAACCAGGTCACGCGCGTTGGTGTAGACCTGTGAGCTCAAAATGAAATCGCCAAACCGATCGGTGCTCAGCAGCGTGTTATGCATGCCGAGTCTGTCCAGCAAGGCGGTGCGCGGAAACTCCAGATAGCGCTGAGAATTTCCGAGGGTTTGTTTCATTGCCGCGACCGCCAGCAGCGTGTCGTAATTCTCATAGTCCCAATGGCTGCCAGGCTCGCGAACCAAACCGCGATTGCGAGCCCCGATGTGCGAGCTGGCACCAGCCCAATAGGCCAGTCCTGAGCCGCTGGCGTATTCCAGTCCAAAACTATCTACCGGGTATAGACCACTGGACATGTGTAGCACATGCCGGAGTGTGATCGCGTCGCGCGGTTCGTTTTGATCCTCGCTCATTGCCGGTAACCAATCCAATGCCAGCGGCGTATCGAGCTGCATTCTGTCGGCATCCACCAATATGCCAATCAGTGTTGCGGCGATACTCTTTGCCGTTGACCAGGTCCGTGTTCGGGTTTTGCGATTGACACCATCTCGATAGCGTTCGTGAATAATCTGACCTTTATGGACAACCAGTAGACTGAGTGTCACCTGATTCGCTCGTTCCGGATCGAAAATGTGGTCAGACGCCTGCTGCAACGAATGCACATTGATATAGTCGGGAATATCGATAGCGTCTGTTACGTCGCCCATTGGCCACGCGGTCTTGTCAGGGTCGAATTCGGGTGTCGCGATAGTCAATTGAGGCAGCGCAGCGATATCGTCGAAGTCTTGATCCGGCGCCATCACGACACAACCAATACCGTCGCGATAGGCGGCCGAAATGGCGATACCATCATCACCGCCGCCCACGCGCACAGCCTTACGGTCGATATCAATCAGAACATGGCCTTCAACCACGCCGCCGAAACGAGGTGATTTCAGATAGGCGAGCTCCTCGGTTTGCACCAGCTCAAGCGATCGGTTTGACGTGAACAAGCCGTTGCAGGTTAGGACCGCCTGCACACCATTACGGATCATCTGTCGATTGGTTGCATCGTAGTCGAAATCAGCAAAGGCGCCTGTGCTTACGCAGCACACTAGAATCCATAGTCTTTTCATTCGTTGGCCAGATTATTGGTGTTGATTACCCTATCAAGGTTACAGCGAGCGTCCGACGTACGACAGTACAATCGGTGTGCCACCGAATTTGATGACAAATCTATACTGCGATGCCTTGCATGGGTCATCCGGAACCCGGCAACATGGGCTATGGCAAAGTCGCTCGAAGTATTTGTGCTCGAAGATGATGTGCGCACGCGAGATAGCTTGCTGCGGCGTTTGGGTGAGAGCAGGAATATTCACGTTATCGGTGAGGCGGGCAGCATTGCCCAAGCACGAGCGGCGCTTGCGACGTGCCAGCCTGACGTCTACCTGTTTGATCTACAACTGCCGGATGGGAGCTCGATTGACTTGATTCGTGAGTTACATCGAAGTGTGCCGACAGCGCCTGTTCTCGTGATTTCCGTTTTCGGCGACGAGGAGCGTGTTATTGCGGCGATTGAAGCGGGCGCACGGGGCTATTTGTTAAAGGACGATCCTGGCGAAGATCTGGCAGACGCAGTGCATCGTGCGGTGCTTGGCGAATCCCCGATCTCACCTGCGATCGCAAGGCACCTGATCCGTCGGTTTCAAAACGTAGGCGATAAGCCTGAACCTGCGGTTGAAAATCCTCTCTCAGAGCGCGAGCAGGAGGTGCTCAAACTGGCGGCTAAAGGGCTGACCTATCAGGAGACTGCGCGTTTGTTGGATGTCAGTGTGAATACGATCGGTACCTATACTCGGCGTGTTTATCAAAAACTGGCAGTGACCTCGCGTGCGCAGGCGATTTTTGAGGCGCAGCAGATGGGGCTGATGCGTGATGACTGAAAGACAATCAGGTGCCGATTGAAGCAGCCAATCAGATATGTTCTGTTTGGTTTGTTGTACCTGCTGCTGCCGCTGGCGCTGTTGGCTGTGCTGTATGTCGTAGACCGACCTTTCAACGTTTCCGAAGACTATCGTGTGCGCGCCACACACTGGTCACGGAGCTTCTCTGATATACCACCCGAGTCAGGCTGGAGGTCGATTGAAGAGGGCTATCCGGACGCACGGCGTGATGGCGAGCCCTTCACAAGTGTCTGGTATCGGTTTGAGGTTGCGTCCGCAATGTCGAACAGCGCATTGTTGATCGCTTATGGCCACGGCAACTTTGACGTGTGGCGTGCCGGACGACGGGTCGCTCAAACCGCGCCGGCCACGCAGCCCTTGCACTATAACCGGTCAACCGTATTGGTGCCCTTGGGCGATGTCGTCGTGGGCGAGAACATCGCTATTCGAGTCACCAGGCAAGCAGCCGGAATCAGGGCCGGCTATCTCTATATTGCGCCGATTGCGGATGCGCAACGCGATGCGGCGGAGCAGGCGGTTCTGCAGCAAAACGTCCCCCAGACCATACTGACCGTGATGTTGAGTTTCGCTGTCGTGGTCGGCGCTATGTTCATAATGCGACCGCGTGAGCGTTACTACGGTTGGTATGCACTGACCTTGTTTATATGGGCTGGGCACACCGTACACAATCTCACGGAGTCGATTCCGTTTTCGCACTTTTGGTTCTTCTCCTTGAATCACCTATTGTTGAATTGGTTGCTGACGGAGTTGTTCTTTATCAACCGTTATTTCGCCATTCCCGCACCTAAACTGGAAAAAATCTGTACGGTCGTGTGTTTGGGGCTCTCTATTGGGCACATAGCGATCGCCAGTCAGGCAGGCACAAGTCTGGCATTCGAGAGTCAATTTTTTCTCAACTATGTTGTCTTGGAGGCGTGGTATTTCGTATTGGCGATCATTGTATCCAGTCGATATTTCGTCGCACTGAAACATCAATGGAGTTTCGATAGTGTCAGTTTATGGCTTGCTTCGGGGATAGTCATTGTCGTCGGACTGCGAGACATTTTCTATGCAACGGGCTTCGTGAAGGTACCCGGTTCGGTATTTTATCTGCAGTTTGTCGCAACGATTCCCTTGCTGATATTTGGCGTTCAGTTGATGCGACGTTTTGCGCGTGATGCCACCACGGCCGAGATGCGTAATGCGCAGCTTAATCAACTTGTTGAGGAGCGAACGCTTGCGTTAGAGACGACTTACCAGAAACTCTCCGATGAGGAGCGCCGGCGAGCATTGGCAGAAGAGCGCAGCCGATTAATGCGCGATATGCACGACGGATTAGGTGGGCAACTTGTCCACGCACTGGCGTTGAGTGAACAGGTCGATGATGAAGATCTGCAGCGCTCGTTGCGTCTGGCTTTGGATGACTTGCGTCTGATCGTTGATTCGTTATCACCCTCCGCCAATTCGTTTCATGACTTGATGGCTTCCTATCGACATCGGGTCAGTCGCTTGTTGCAGCGCACGGGCTTTAGCGTGGAGTGGAATATTTCAGAGCAAGCCGAAGCAATCGCTCTGAAGCCCAATGAGGCGCTCAGCGTCCTTCGGATTGTGCAGGAAGCGGTTACCAATGCTGTGCGTCATTCGGGTGGCACCGCGTTACGCATTGAAGTGCACTGTGCGTTGGATCGCATTCGAATCGCAGTCAGTGACAACGGCAATGGGATTCCTGACTCCATCGTTGAGCGTGGTCTGCGCAATATGAAGGTGCGTGCATCAGAGCTCGGTGCGCAGCTTGATATTCAAAGTGAGCCGGGTCACACGACGGTCGGATTGAACCTACCGATGAATCGCTGAGACAGCACTACTGCCACATTGACTCAGCCGGTCTCATGCCATCTGTCATGAATTCAGGTGGCAACGCCAACTTCAGCTGGTTGATAGCGTAATCCCATCATTACGGGAGGGGCGTTGTCATGCCTAACCATCGATTGCTGCTTGTTGCACTTAGTATCTTTCTATACGGCTGTCCAGCTACGAATAACACTGACAATGAAAACACGGCAGATGACGAGCAGGATTTTGCAGACCTTGTCGTCAAACCAGGCATTGTCTTGTTACGAGAGGACAGCGAGACACTGGTATTGGAGAAGAGTTTTTCTGTACCGGCTGGCACCGCCTTCGGTGAGGCAATCAGTGGCATTAACATTGAGGTGTCGCAGACTCCGACAGACGAGTGCCCGGTTGGTCGCATCGCTGGTAGAACGATAACCGATTGCGAAAACTGGGCTTTACAGGTCACGGACGCGATTCCGGCCGGATATCGAATCGAAGCGCTGGTGCCCGCGTCGTTTCAGTTCGGATCTGACGGTGCACAGTCATTCGTGCAGGTCTTCCCCGAGGAGCGAGGCTCCGCATCGGTAGCGTCTTTGACCACAGACGGCAGTGCGATGTTGGCCAGCGACGGGTCAGTCTTGACACGGAGTGACGAAGTACTGGCGCGCGGCGAGCGGTTTTTCCAGCGACGCAAAGGCGAGATGACTACTGCCATTGCGGCACAACAATTGCCCAATAATATTGTCCAGATCTCCACAACCCGTGTTCCGAGTAGTCGACTGGATGCGCGCAGCGATGGTGATACCCAGAGTGGTGTCGCTGCCACATACGGACTCGCCTTAACCGAAGACAACACGATCTATGAATGGGGTTGGCGACAAGCGCAACGCGCGCTCATTGGTGAAAGCGGGCGAGCGTTTCCCTACAACCTGAGTGGTTATTTTTTTGGCGGTGATTTTATCACTGCCAATGAGACGCCGATTCGACGCGCTGCACTTCACAACAACGTGCGACTCACATCCCGGTTGATGACTGAGTTATCTGACTTTGCTGTTAATCAGAATGCGGTGTGGTCTGATGTGCTAGCTCTGAATCGTCAACTGGCAGAGACGTGGCAAGGTGGATATCCAAGCGAAACCACGCTTGCTTTTCGTTCTGGTATCGCGGGGGCGGCTCTGGCCGCAGACGGGCGCGTCGCGGTTTGGGGGGACCCACTGGGCACGTATTCGCTACAGGGTTCCGTGCCGCTCGAAGAAATAGCGATCTTGCGCGATGACAGAACTATTGCGGAGGATATCGGTCGGCAACCGCGCTGGGTGGAGCGCGTCGGGAACGTCCAACAAATCAGTACAGAAAACGGCACGCTCGTGCTGTTGGATGGTTCAGGTCGAGTTTGGTTTGGGAATGGAAACTCCCAGCTGGATCGAACCCGTGCGTTATTCGTCGAGCAGTTGCCTGGCCTGCCACCAGGCGGTGCGGTTCAAATATCGGGCATGCGAGCACTGATGGCAGATGGCACTGTCTGGCAATGGCGATTGGGGCCCGACGACCTACCTACGTCGGTACAACAGGTTCCCGGGATCACCAACGCGGTAGATCTGCCAGATGCCGATCAGAATTATGCAATTTTGGCAGACGATACCGTGTTGACCTGGCGGTTTTCGCAAACCGATTCCGCACCGCGGGACGTGCGTGCATTCGCTCTGCCGGGCATCGGGCCTATTGCGGATATTGCAGGGGATGTGTTTTTAGATGGTGAATGCGGTCGTGTTTGGCGCCGCGCTGTCGACGCCGAGACTGGGCGCGTGGATATGGTGCCATTACTCGGTCCTGGGGGTGGCGATACGTGTGAGGCGGGTGATCGATCGCATCTTGTGCAGATTTTTGTCATCGGCGATCGAAATTTTTCCGGCTCGATTGATGATGTGAATGTGTCGTCACCTAACGGGCCGGTGAGCTGTATTGAATCTGTGCCGCGTCGTTGCTGGTGGTTGGGTAGCGCCGAGATTGATCCCTCCTTTATTGCTAACGTGAGCGGTAATACGCAAGTGCGTGATTGGCGCTGGGACTGCATGTCGGTGACCAATCAGACACTGCCGGTGACCTTGCGGCCAACCGGCAGTCCGGGAAACACGAATGTCTGCAAGCTGACCGTCACCTCGGTGGGCAATACGACACCACCGGCACAACAGCCGACCTTACGGGTACAGGTGAGCGGGCCTGGATCGGTGACCAGTAATCCGACCGGCATCGACTGTGGTGCCACCTGCGAGGTCAGTTTCGAGCGTGACACAGAGGTGACACTGATTGCCACCGCGTCTGTGAATGCCGGTTTTCTTGGATGGGTCGATAACGGTTGTACGGAGGATCTAGATAACGCGATGGTCACCATCGCGCTCACCCGGAATCTGACCTGTATTGCACGATTCGAGTCGATAACCGCAGTGAATCAGCCACCAATTGCTCGATTCACCATTGACCCGATCGTCATGGTGCGCGTTGGTGACACCATCACACTGGATGCCGGCGCCAGTTCGGATAGCGATGGTGTGATTGTCGATTGGTCTTGGGACATTGATGATGACGGAATCAGCGACATTACCGGTCAACGTGTCACGACGCAGTTTACCAACGCCGGGCAACAAAACATCACACTGACTGTGACGGATGACGATGGTGCGAGCGCGTCACTGACGCAAGGCTTGATCGTCAGTGCCGGACTGAGCGCACCGCCGATTGCAAGTTTTACAATTGCACCCAGCAACACGCAAGCACCCGGCAGTACATTTAATTTCGACGCGAGTGCTAGCTCAGATGACGTTGGCATTGTCAGCTATCAGTGGGACTTCTCGGCGGACGGTACCTTTGAAGGGACGGGAGTGACCTACAGTCTTGTCGTTAACGATGTGGGTATTCGCCAGATGCGACTTCGTGTGACGGATGCAGACGGTCAGTTTTCTGATCAAACGCAAGATGTGATTGTGCAGGACAATACGCCACCAGCGCTGTTTGCTGTACGCGTCGTCGTCTCAGGTCCGGGTCAGGTAGATGTCTCACCGATCGGCAGAACCTTGCCTGACGCGGCGTGTGATGGCGATGAGTGCTTCCTGTTCGATGTGCCGGCTGGTACCGAACTCACACTACAGGCCGCACCATTTACACCATCTGTATTTCAAGGCTGGAGTGTCATGGAATGCGACAACATTCCGAACCCGGATACCTGTGAGATCACGGTTTCCAGTGAGCGCAGCATCAGTGCAACTTTCAATTAGTCGAAAAGGGAAAACTATGAACATAAAAGGACGGTTAAGAACGGTTGGGGCGACGGTGTTGTTAATGGTGTCAGGAGTGACACAAGCGCAAACCCTGGCCAAGGAGGCGGACTGCAATGCAATCGGTGGGACTTGGGATTTCAATACCCAACCACCGCAGGTTTATCGATGCGTGTTGTCTCAGTATTACGAGGTCCGATCCGGTACACGCCTGGAGGTGTTTTTTGGTGTCGAGTTAGAGGTATCAGGCAACGGTGTCCTGGAGAATCGGGGGCAACTAGAGGTTCGCGATACTGGTTTGGTGCATATCAACGGCGGGACGCTCATCAACAACACCACACTGTATGCGGACAACCGTGCGGAGGTCACGTTTACCCGTGGCAGTGTGCGAAATCAAGGCAGCCTGAACATAGAAGGCGATGTTGTGATTAATAACACTTACCGTCGGCCTGATCGTTCGCGCGAGTGTTTGATTAACAACGGTACGATCACTTTGTTCAGTGGCGGCAACTTGATCAGCGAAGGTGGCTGTATTGATACCTTTTCATCGGGCATGACCGAGGTGCTGGAAACCGGCACCATGATCATCGGGCGCGATGCTATTTATCGAACCCGTGGTCGTCATACAATTAATGGTCGGGTGTTGGTAGAGGCCGGTGGTTTCGCGGAGTTGAGTGCGCCGACAATCTCAGGGGAGTTGGACGTATACGGGCGTGTGACCATGCCCAGAGGTGTCGTGCCGTTGGCGCAGGCACGGAGCGAATTTCTTGCCGGTAGCAAAACTCGCATTGAACAGTTTGCCAGTGTGATAATCGATACGCGTGGTTTACAAATCGATGGTGACATCGCCATGCGTAACACGGCCAGGCTTCACCTGAACTCAAGCGATATCAACATTGGCGAGACCGGCGTCGTGTCGATGCGTAACGGCTCAAAAACAACCACGAATACCGTTGCTACCAATGAGGGCACGATTTACCGCGATTGTTTGTCATTCTGGGATGGACCCGTACCCTCGCAGAACAAGATCATCTCTGCGCCATGCACCCCTTTTCGCCCTAAGGCGCCATTTGGGCCGATTGTCTTTCCCTGATCTGATCAACTAGCTGGCGTGCGCTTCGGTGCGCGCCAGCACATCAATGCCCTGTTGTTGTAGCCACCAGGGAATATCGATAAGTACCCAATTCTCGGCAAGCTTATCGCCTTCACGGCGGTAGATGTCGACAACCCGCATATGGGTTGGTTGATCGTTGGCAGGTAACCCGAGAAATCCGCCGACTGGTGTGAGCGTCAAATTCGGCCAGCCAAAAAATCCGGCATAGTGGCCTTCCGCAAAGCGCGCAACATGACCATTCAGAGAAAAATCCTTGAAGCCCTCTCGGAACGGATATTGGTGCTGCTTTTGATAGCGCTCGACGCTGTAGGTTGCACCAATACCGCTAGGGCCATACCAAGCCATATCCTCGCACCAGGTACGACGCAGTTCATCGGCGAGCATGCGTTTCCCATAGGTCGCCACCAGGTCATCGATCATTCTGTGCAGTAAATCCAGTGTCGCGGCACCCTCTTCGGGCGGGTGAGCGTCGAATAACAGACCGTCATGGGTACGTGGTCCTGGTGTAATTAATTCGGCACCGGTTTGCGTTGGTAACGGGTTGATACCCGCTTGTTTCATCACACCGATAATGTCGACGAAGAAACCAGTCTGAACAATTTTGCCGTCTTTGACTTGATTGAAGTCGGCATAGCGAATCATCGCGATGCGGCCTGTAGGACGAATGCCCAGCCAAGCGCGATCGTGGAGCCCCATGAAGTGTCCCATCGAGACGACCCAATCGCTTTCGCCGTCAATACTGGTGCCGGCAAAAAACACATCCATGCGACGTTGCAAGTGAGAGAACGCAGAATGTAGCGGTTGCCAAATTTCACCTGCTACGCGCTCAATGTTGGTGATTTCGTTGAATGGATGAACGGCCTTGAAATCGACAGACTCACTGAAGTACGGCGCGATAGCCTCGGTGATGGCATCGCCGCTTGCGTTATCCAGCGCGCGATAATAGTCAAGAACAAGCGCTTTGTGCGTTTGATAGTCGGTCATGGTTTGCTGCGGGTGGTCTAGAGGATTTGGCTGATTACGGCGAGTTCATCGAATACGGTGCTCTCCACCGCAACTCGACCTGCTACACAATGCCAGTGTGTTGAACCCAACACAAAGACTGGCTTCCCGGTAGCCTCAATGCCGTGCAGCGCACTACGATGATGGCCTGTCAACGTCCAGCGCGCAGCAATCTGTACGGTGCCATCATCGCGACGCCGACACGCGACATGATCGACCGAGGCATGCCTTTGGGATAGCGCGGCATGCCACCTCTGGTAGGCCTGCCAACTGTTCTTGCGCCCTGAATACAGTTGCACCGGGCTGCGATGCCAAACACTGTAGGGCGAATACAGGCGTTGAAAATGCGTGTCATCTCCAAGCCAGCTTGCGGCAATGACGGATCGAGCGAACCCATCCGGGTCATTCTCAGGATCGCCTTCAAGTGTTGCGTCCGAACTCACCAGGCTATCGCGACTGAGGCGGTCAATTTCAGTTGCAAACCACTGCTTCGTTTCATCAGTGAACTCGCTTGCCAGTTGTTGTGCGCAGCCGATCGGGTCGTACCCCAACTGGCTAACGAACGCGAGGTTATCGCGCATGAGCCATTCTTTGGTAATGACGCCGTCTTCCACAAAACAATCGGCAATATTTCGTAGCTGAATTTTGCGACCTGTCACCGGCCCGAATCGGGTGGCGCCCAAATTGGTCATCGGGCTCAGGATCCGATGTGAAGAATACAAACCATCCGCTTTACTGCCAGCGGTAATGACATCTTCAGCGAGTAGCAAGCGATCCGGGAAGGCATCGAGCATCGCTCGGGTGCCATCGACGACAACCTTTGATCCTCGCACAATGCCATCCATGCCATAAATCAGGCAGTCATCACTGTAATACTGCGGGATGAGGTCTACGCCTCCTTCTTCCCATATTTCAAATGTGATTCCGAGGATGTAATCAATGACATCCGAATCAGCGCCATAAGCGCCTGCGTTGCTCATACCTAGCTCGCTTTAGCGGTTGCGTCTCGCAGGTGAGCATAGCGTTCGACACGCAAATCTGCCTGAGCCTTATGACCTGCAAATCCCTCCAGCTCGCACAGTCGTGAGCAATATTCACCGATAGTCGCTGAGGCTTCCGGCGTGACGCGTTGGTAGGTGCAGGTCTTGATGAATTTGCCAACCCACAATCCGCCGGTATATCGCGCAGCACCCTTGGTGGGTAGTGTGTGGTTGGTGCCGATGACTTTATCGCCGTAGGACACGTTCGTTTCGGGCCCGATAAACAACGCGCCAAAGTTCTGCATGTTCTCCAGGAAAAAATCATCATTGCGAGTCATGACCTGGACATGTTCTGACGCGAGTCGATCCGCTTCGCTGAGCATCTCTTCCTTTGTGTCACAGACGATGATCTCACCGTACTCTTCCCAGGCTTTACCAGCCACATCTGCCGTCGGCAGGATTTGCAGTTGACGCTCGATTTCTTTGATCGTGTCATGTCCCAACTGCTCGGAATCTGTCAGCAATACCGCCGGCGAATTCGGACCGTGCTCTGCTTGCCCAAGTAAATCTGTCGCAGCCATTTCTGCATCGCAACCCTCTTCGTCAGCGATCACCAAGGTCTCTGTTGGGCCGGCAAACAAATCGATCCCAACACGTCCATAGAGTTGTCGCTTGGCTTCCGCGACGTAAGCATTGCCTGGGCCAACCAGAACATCTACCGGGGCAATCGTCTGTGTCCCCAGCGCCATCGCGCCGACAGCTTGAATGCCGCCGAAGCAATAAATTTCATCGGCGCCGCCCAAATGCATCGCCGCAACGATGGCATCGTGTGGCGCGCCATTGTGGGGCGGGGCGCAGGCAATCACGCGTTTGACGCCCGCCACCTTGGCGGTGACCACGCTCATATGCGCCGAAGCCACCATTGGATATCGGCCGCCCGGGACGTAACAGCCGACGCTGCTAACCGGTAGATTTTTGTGCCCTAGAATGACGCCGGGAAAAGTCTCCTCCTCAACATCCTTAATGGAGGCACGCTGAATCTGCGCGAAGTTGCGCACCTGCGCCTGTGCAAAGCGAATATCGTCGAGCGTTTGCTCAGGCACGCGTGCGACGCAAGCTTCGATTTCGGCGTCGCTTAATCGATGCGATTCTGGCGCGTAACCATCAAATTTCTCAGATAGTTCTCGCACCGCTGCATCGCCGCGCTTGGCAATATCAGCCAGCGTTGCTTCCACGGTACTGCGAACCTTTGCATCGAGTTCGGCGGCGGTTGAGGCGTCGATGCCTTTTTTCATATAACGAATCATGTTGTTGTCCTCCTGTCGGTGGTTAGCGATAACCAGCCGGGTGATCCGTGCCGCGCACGACAAAAGCGAGCGCGTCCTGTGTTTGTGTATTGGTGTAGCGGCGCGGCGAATTCACGGGAGTTGTGAACGTATCGCCGGCGCGCAGTGTGATCTGTGTGTCGTCGCAGTCGATGACCATTTCGCCGCGATGGAGCATCAAAACTTCGGGCTCTTCGCGACGGAAAACGGGGGTGCTGGCACCTGATGCCAAACGCAGGCGCCGAACATGGAATCCATGTGACCAATCCATACGTCCTGCCGGTAGTCGATCTGGATCGCTGTCCGCGCCGATCAAAGGCGCTTCAAACAGGCCGGGGCACTGCTCCAACGGATGACACTCGATAGTGCCAATATCCGCTTCACGGACGACGCATTTCTCGAGGTCTTCGCCAGTCATTTGGCGCAGTGCGGCCACATCCTCGGCGGTCGTCGGTGGCATCGGATTCGCATCCACCGGGATTGCCTCGCCTTTCGCGGTGTCGATCAAGCGCCCGCTCTCCAGCAAGACCAAGCCATGTGCCTGTGCTTGATCAAACACGTAGGGCGCCCAGGTGACACGGCCTGGGTCATCACCACCGAGTACAGCAAACATGAAGCCGGTTTCATCACCAATGTTAGAGAATCCGCGAAAGACATGAATGGGTATTGAGATGATGTCACCAGGGCCGATTTCGACCGTACCGTCATTTGCATCCGCGCCCAAATGAAAGCCCCATCGGCCACTGTGCACGATGAAGACCTCGGCGGTTTCATGACTGTGTTGTGAGTTGACGCATCCTGGCGGCTGGCGCGCTGCACCAATATTGAATCCATGCGGCTCGCCAATATGAACATGTTGTTCCGGGTTTTCCGCAACACCCGGCCCAATGACCGTGAAATTTTCCTTTTGCTGGCTGCCAGGCGTGCGAGTATCGATGAACGCACTGCGGCACGGAATTAGGTCTTTGTAGCGAACCAACCGTGCTTCCAAGTCCCTGATTGTGTCTCGTGCGACCGCCATTTTCGGATACAACCCCCCGGTATTTGGCCAAATGTACTTCGAATGCAAAATGGACTCAAGCCGAGCGTGATAGATGTCAAATAAACGTCAATCTATGCGGAATTGTTGAAAAAACTGGAGATCCGCGACAAGCGCTCGTTGGTAGTGCTGATCACGAAACAAATGTGCGGTCGAATCGTAGGCGAGCAATGTGACATCGTCGCGACTGCTCAGCGCGGCAACGATTGCCTCAGATCGCGCGTACGGTACTGCGTGATCTTGCCTGGCATGCTGCAGCAGTATTGGTGTTGAAATCGAGCCAATATCTGCGAGCAGAGCATCACGTGGGGCACTCGCCCATAGCGATGCTGCACGCACTGGGGTGTTGTCGAGTAGTACGCGCAGGCTGACAGCTCCGCCCATAGAATGGCCCCACATAAAGACATTGCGCGTATCGGCTTGCTGTATATCGTCTAAATGCTGGATCAGCGCGAGAACGTCCCGGGCGTAATAGCGTGTGGCGTCCTCGCGCTGGGTAAATGCATATCCTTCTGACGTGTTATGGCCACGGTAGTCGGCCATCAGAACAAGATATCCAGCTTGGGCGAATTGACGCGGAATATCGCGATAGTAATCGCCGGGGCGGTCGTTGCGTCCGTTGGCAAAGCCATACTCAGGCGGGTTCGGATGATAGCCGTGGTTCACGATTAAGACCGGATAGCCATGTTTTGGCATCGGTTGATCGGGAATCGCGACCAGCGCGTGAACGCGCAATGCGTCTGAGGCGTATTCGACCACATAGCCGCTGTAGCTGGGCGTAGGTTCGAGCGTTGCGACCTGAGAGATTCCGGGATGAGTGTCGGTTATCTCCCGGTGGGCATGTTGTGAGACGCATGCCCCGACCAACAGCAAACCGGTCGCGATTGCAGCGCGACGCCATTGGCGTTTCATAATTTTCGATCCGGATTGCCGGCCAGGTGTTGCAAGCGTCCCAAGGCATCCACGCCGAGTTGATGTAACGCATGCAAAATGTCGATCGCAACCCAGTTCTCGGTCATTTTGCCGTCTACCGCGTGATAGATGTCCATGACTCTCAGGTTGATACGTTTGCCGGTCGCCGGTAGCCCGAGCCAGCCGTCGCCTGTGTGGGTCATGCCCATGGCAGGCCAGCCGCCGGTGCCTGCGTAGGGGCCATCGCCAAACGCCACATATTCGCCGCCGATATCACGATCGGGGAATCCGCGCAGGAAAGGAATCTGATGGTGCGCCTCAAAACCGCGAATGCCTCGCGTTGTGCCGATGCCGGAAGGGCCGTACCACATAAAGTCGTCCGCCCAGCAACGTCTATGCGTCATGCTGTCCAGGTCCTTACCATCAAAATCCAGCAGGCCAGCATGAAGCTGTTTCATCAATGCCAGTGTTCGTGCGCCGCCATCCAAATCGTCTGCGACGATCCGCAGTCCATCATGGCTGGCGGGCGCTGCCCATCGGCCCTCGTGTCCGAGACTCGGCATTACCGGCCACCAACCGGCTTGGCGAATCAGATCCAACAAATCGACGAACCAATAGGTCCTGGTGATCCGACCATCAATAACGCAGTGCAATTCGCCGTAGCGCACATGCACTAATTGGCCGTTGGCAGGAATGCCGAGCCAGTCATGCGCGAATGTGCCTTGAATATGACCTGCCGTTGCAACCCAATGCTCACCGTCGGACAGACCGCCGATGACAATGTCATCGCGACGTTGCGCATCAGGTATCGCGGTACGAAATGCCGTGAAAATCGCACTGATCGCCTCTTGTCCTCGATGGTCATTGATCGGGTGTGCCGCGTTAAACACCGCGTCTGGTGCATACAGCGCCGCGATAGTCTCATCGAGCTGATTGAGGTCTGTCTGATACAGACGGGTCAGCGCTGAGTGTACGAGTGATTTGCTGTCTAAAGCGGTCATATTCGGATGTTCCATTGCAACGAAGGTGCGCACTCTCCATCATTTGTACTTCGAATGCAATTTTGCATTGATCGCAAGGCACACAAAGGATTTCCGATGCGCGTACCGGCTGGAATCACCGATATCGTCGATGCCCACCACCATATCTGGGACCTGGAAAAGGTGCGCTACCCATGGTTGATGCAGCGCGGCGTGAAGCGCTTTTTCGGCGATCCGTCACCGATTCAGCATACTTATGAAATCAATGACCTGCGACGTGAATTCGGCGAACTGCCAGTCAATCGCTCCGTGCATATCCAGGTTGGTGCGGCGGACGATCAAACGGTTGCTGAAACAGCCTGGGTTCAGTCGCAGAGTGATGCGTACGACCAACCCAACGCGCTGGTGGTATTTGTTGATCTTGCAGCCGATAACGCGGATGCGATGCTGGATACGCAGCAGGCCTATTCTGGCGTGCGAGGTGTGCGGCAGATCATTGGCCGCCATGTTTCAGAAGATAGTCAGACCGGTACCGGTTCGCTGATAGACAACCCGACATTTGAGCGTAACTTGAAACAACTGAGTGCACGCGGCCTGTCGTTTGATTTACAACTGATCCCGCCGCAGATGCCGGCGCTGTTATCGTTGCTGGATCGATGCCCCGACACTCCAATTGCGTTGTGTCATTGCGGCTCTCCCTGGGATCAAACGGATGCGGGTTTGCGTTTCTGGCGCGAGCAAATTGTTGCCTTTGCCAAGCGCGAGCACATCGTCTGTAAAGTGTCTGGTCTTGGTATGTTCAATCCTGCCTGGGATGCGGCCAGTGCACGTCAAATCGTATTGCCGATTATCGATGCATTTGGACCGGATCGAGTGATGTTCGGCTCGAACTACCCGGTAGACAAACTCTACCGTCCCTACGTCGATATCTATCGCGACTATTTCACACTGACCGCCGATTTTGAGTTGCACGAGCAGCAGCGGATGTTCTGCGATACAGCAGCGCGCTTTTACCGGCTCTAGTTGTTGCGTCGTACCGTGTCAGCCAGGCGCTGGGCACCCGCGCGCAAGAACGCGTGTTCGGATTGCAAAATGAACACGGTGGCACCTTTTGATTGCCAGTGAGCCAACTCGTCCAAGTCGCCGACGAACATCCCAATCGGTCGTGCGCTGCGTTGACCTGCGGCGCAGATCGCCTCAACCGCGTCGATCACGATGGCGTCTTTTGGACTACTCGCACCCAGTGCAACCGTTAGGTCAATTCGCCCAACGAATAGGCAGTCGATACCGTCTACCGCTGCTATGTCGTCGATCGCATCGAGCGCTTCAACGTCTTCGATTTGTGCGATCGCAACAGTATTGTCATTGCTTTGGGGCAGATGCTCAGCGATCGGTCGGGTGCCGTACCCTGCAGCGCGGCTAGAGCCAGCATAGCCACGACCGCCGCGGCCATAGCGACAAGCGCGAGCCATGGCTTCGGCAGCTATAACAGAGTCAATATGAGGCACGACAACACCGTCGGCGCCACAATCCAATGCATTCAAAATATCGCCGACGGCAGGGACCCTGACCAGGCATGGTTTTTTGCCGGCGCGGCAGGCGTGCAGGCACTGGTCGAGTGTGCCGCGATCAAATGGGGCGTGTTCGGCATCCAGCGTCAGTAGATCGAGCGCTGTATCGGATAACACCTCGCAAACGATCGGCGACGGCGTTTTGATCCAGGTACCGACTAGACGCTCACCCGCCAGAATTCGTTGCCGCAGTGTCATGCCACCCGATTCCACAATTGTCTTGAAGCCAGAGCGGCACCCTGTGCGAGCGCCGCCAGTTTCGCATAGGCGATTTCGCCATCGACAGCGCCGAATCCGGCGAATGTCGCAAAGCCGCAGTCAGTGCCAGCCATGACGCGCTCTCGCCCCACGATATCCGTAAATCGCTTGATACGCTCAGCGACCAGTTCCGGATGCTCAACAAAATTCGTAGTGGAATCGATAACGCCGGGTACCAGAATTAAATCATCCGGCAAATCGGTGTCTCGGAATGTAGTCCACTCATGTGCATGACGTGGGTTTGAGGATTCGAACAATAGTGCGCCGATTTTTGCGCGCAATGCGATCGGCAACACGGTGCTCATTGGTGCGTCGTGTGTGTGGGGGCCTTCGTAATTGCCCCAGCACACATGCATCCGCACCGATTCTTTCGGCACGTTGCGCAAAGCATGGTTCAGCACATCAACATGCAGATTGGCCAGACGGATATATTCTTCTTCCGGTTTGTCCTTGAACAACATATGTCGACCGAGTCCGAGATCTGGTGAATCCAATTGAATCGACAGACCCGCTTCGACGATGCCCTCGTACTCAACGCGCATTGCCTCGGCTATGGCCTCGAGGTAGTCGTCATGAGAATCATAAAACTCGTTGGGTTGGAATAAGGCAATCACGCCAGGAGAGGCCGAGTTCATAAATGCATCAGCCGGCTTGTGTCGCTCGATAGCCTGGCGAAACATGGTCAGGTCCTGATGCAGCGGACCCATATCCATGACTTCGATTGCGCCGACGCAACACGGCCGTTTGTATTCGGGGGTACCACCGGCCTTCGCCAGTTTCTCCAGAAAGGTTGGAAAGTCCTGTAAGTCGGCTGGCGCGTTGCGCGGACTGTCGCCGCTAAAGCCAGAGATGCGCTCTTTGATATAGGTAGCGTATGAAATCTTGCTCATCTCGCCATCGCTGACAACATCTATGCCGATGTCTACCTGACGTTGCACGCACTCGTCGACTGCTTGGCTGATGACCGATTCAAATAGCTCGGCATCGACTGGCTCTTCGCGTTCCTTGGCAAAAACCAGGTCTGTGACCGATTGTGGGCGCGGCAGGCTGCCGACATGTGTGGTCAGTATGTGGTCGGTGCTGGTTTTCATCGTATTACTTCGCGTTATTCATCCAAGCCGGGCAGAACTGCCAATAACCAGCTCGCCCGAGAACACGCGCTTTTCAGGTGGCATGTCCGGATCTTCTGCGCGCTGCAAAATCATCGACACACTTGCTGCGCACATCCGTGCAACCGGTTGTCTTACTGTGGTCAGGTCGTAGCTGCTCCATTGCGCCGCTCCGACACCGTCGAACCCGACGATTGACAGCGCATCCGGAACCGATTTGCCCAGCACATGCCGCGCCCCGTCAATACAGCCAATCGCGGTGACATCGTTGGCGCAAATCACCGCGTCAATATCGGGGTCCATCGCAAATAGTCTTTGAATCCCTTGCTTGCCGCTGGCGTAACTGAAATCACCTTCGACCACTGACGTCTTCTCCACGCCCAACTCGTGTAGTCGGTTCAGCGCACCTTCGGTGCGCTCGGTTCCAACCGAGGAATCGGCAGGTCCTGCGATGATGCCGAAGCGCTGGTGTCCGGCGGCGACGAGTCGATCGACCAGTAGCTGCTCACCCTCAACCTGATCGCAACACACCGCGTTGATTGCGCGGTCTGCGAAGGTACGGTTGTAAAACACAAAGGGGACTCGACGACGTTCAACCGCTTCAATCTGCTGGGCGGATAAGCGTGCGGCAATAATCAAACCATCGACCTGGTATTGCAGCATTTGGTCTAGTAGATCATCGATGTCACTCTCGGACTCGAGTGTAAACAACAAGACGCGCTCGCCCCGCGCAGAGAGTTGCTGACTGAGCGATACCAATATTTCCGGGTAATACAGTGTTGTTTTTTGCGACATAACCACAGCGACCATATTGGAGCGCCGGGTAATCAGGCTGCGAGCGATGGCATTGGGTTGATAGTCGAGCTCACGCGCGGCACGCATGACCCGCTCGCGCATTCTCTTCGATACAGATGCGCCGGGCTTAAAGCACCGTGATACGGCGGATTGGGAGACGCCCGCAGCTTCCGCCACGTCATAAGACGTTACCCGGCGTCGAATGGGCTCGCGTTGATTCACCCGCGCAATGTACGGCAATTTGACTTCGAATGCGATTCTCGCAAGTCTAGACAGTGAGCGAGGGGGCATCATGTCTGAGTCTGTAAATCCATGGCGTCTTGACGGACGCGTCGCGCTGGTCACCGGGGCAGGCCGAGGCCTGGGACGTGCCTGCGCGCTAACGCTTGCCGAAGCGGGTGCGACGGTGATCGCGGTAGCGCGTACGCAGGCGGACCTTGATGCGCTGTCTGCGGCGCACGCTAACATCGATACCTGGGTTGCGGACGTGTGTGATGACGCGTTCTACAACCAACTCGAGGGGCTGGCGTCTTTAGATGTGCTGGTGAACAACGCCGGTACCAATCAGCCCGAGCCATTCGAACAGGTGACACCCGACACATTGACACGGGTTGTCGGACTTAATGTCACTGCGATGTTCCGTACGGCGCAGTCGGGGGCAAGGGTCATGCTGCAGCGTGGCGCCGGATCGATCATCAATATGTCTTCACAGATGGGGCATGTCGGATCCCCGGGTCGCAGCGTGTATTGCATGACCAAACATGCGGTTGAAGGTCTGACCAAGGCAATGGCTGTCGAGTTGGCAGATCGAGGCGTGCGGGTGAATTCGATCGCGCCAACGTTTATCGAAACGCCATTGACTAAGCCAATGCTCGCTGACGCAGCATTTTCAGCGTTCGTGAAGCGCATGATTCCGATGGGCAAGGTGGGGCAGCCCGACGATGTTGCGCATGGCGTTTTGTACCTCGCGAGTGACGCTGCCGCCATGGTAACTGGCCACAGTTTGCGTGTGGATGGTGGCTGGACCGCGGCGTGATCGCGCAGATTCGGGGGACACAGTGATGATGGAATTTGGTGCGCTGAATTGGACGATATTGGTCGTCTACAT
>JBCCZN010000019.1:0-22823 GCA_039187375.1 Pseudomonadota bacterium | reverse complement strand
TACCATGCACTGGCAATTGATGTGCCGCAATTGCAGGACGGCACGCCCGACTATGTGACGCTCGAACTGCTACTGCGTCAGATGAATAGTGCAGCCAGCGTCACCTTGACCGACGCGCTACCCAATGCGCCGGACTCTCTGGTGGCGCTCATCCGCTACAACGGCAGCGTCTATCTGACCGATGCAGTCAATCCGCAAGGCCGCGGCAGCAGTGCCGAGGCACGCGCAGCCGCCCGCGGCATCGGTCATTCTCGCATCGTCAATACACCACAGGAGCGCCACAGCGGATTACCCGCGTGGTCGTTATCTGGCAACCAGATGCGCACGAGCGCGGCGCTGATCCCGCTGATGCCCGACCAAGCCTGGCGCGATCGCAGCAAGATCAATCTTGAAAACCCTGATCTGCGGATTATTCCAACACGTGGCACCGGCGTCCCGGTGAAATTCGCACACACCTTGCTTAAGGAACCGTCTACGCTGGAAGAGCGTGTTGTGCAAAAGCACGTCTACATGGGCGACTCCAGCAACGGCGCACTGGCAATGTTCGCCAAGCTGCATACCGCTATGGCCAGCGGCAATATTCTGGAACAACCGACCTGGGGCCAATCCGCTAGCCTGTTGATGATCGCCGTCGCCGCGTTTGCACTGGTCTCGTCACTTTGGCGTGAATCGCGACGCATGATTATTTCTGCGACGCTGACCTTGACCATGGTACTGCTGGTGACGCAGTGGGCGTTGGCCAATCAGCTGCACCTGCAGTTGGATTTGTTGCGTCCATGGCTCAGTGTGTTCGTCGGCTGCCTTGCTTGCTTCTGGATGACGCCGGATCGCAACAGCCAGCGGCGCGAGAGTTTCCGTGCCGGTCTGCGTTATCTGCGTACGGGCAAACTGGACGCCGCGTTTCAGGTGTTCCGTCACTGTCCGCCACATCCTTCGCTGATGCCGACGCTGTACAAGCTCGCTATCGCCTTCGAAAAACAGGGCCAAACTGAGCAATCTCGAGCTGTCTTCGCCTACATGGCGGGTAAAGACAAACGACAACGCAAAAAGAAATCCGACCCGACCCAGCGTATGCCCGCCGCCGCGCGCAAGAATATCCCTGATGCTATTCCCGAAACGCTGGGGCGCTACGAAGTGCTGCGCCCGCTCGGCAATGGCGCTATGGGTGGCGTATTCCTCGGGCGTGATCCTCGCATCAACCGACTAATCGCTCTCAAGATCATCTCTTTCGCAGCCTATAATGACGAAGCGGAGCGGGTAGAGATGCGCGCACGCTTTTTCCAGGAGGCCGAATCTGCCGGTCGTTTGACCCACCCGGGAATCACTGCCGTATACGACTCAGGCGAGCAAAACGACATCGGCTATATTGCGCTCGAATATGCGCCCGGCCAGCAAATGACCGAGTTCACCAAGCGCGACCATTTGCTGGACCCGGCGACGGTGCTACGCCTGATGACCGCGGTAGCCGAAGCACTCGACTACGCTCACTCAGAACATGTGGTGCATCGAGACATCAAGCCGGCCAACTTGATCTACGATCCGGATGCCAAAACTATCAAGATCACTGACTTCGGTGTCGCCAAGCTTGTCGACAGCGAGCGCACCCGCACTGGCATTATTCTCGGTACGCCGTCATACATGTCACCGGAGCAATCCGGCGGCGAGGCACTCACCGGGAGTTCCGACTTGTTTTCACTTGGTGTTACTCTATATGAACTGTTAGCCGGGGACGTTCCGTTTCGTGGTCAGACCATTGCGGAATTGATGACAGCGATTAACAAGAAAACACCGCAGCCACTAACGGCGCTCAGACAAGACTTGCCGCCCGCCATTGATGCCATTATCGAAAGGGCGTTGGCGAAGCAACCCGCTAATCGGTTTGCCACCGGCAGCGATATGGCGTTTGCATTGCGCGAGTGCACCTCCCAGCTGTTCAACAGAGCGGTCAACGTGCAGGCGGTTAATCAATAAATGAGCATCGTCAGCCTAAAGGGCAAAATTCAGTTCTCCGCGATGACCGATACCGGCCGCGTGCGCGAGCACAATGAAGATGCGATCGCGACCAATGTTGAAGCAGGTCTACTCGTACTGGCTGATGGCATGGGCGGTTACAACGCGGGCGAAGTGGCCAGCGGCATTGCAGTCAAGACCGTGCATGGCCTGTTGAGCGATGCGGTGCTGCGAGAGAAACGCGGTGAAATTGAGTCACAGACTGGCTTTATGCGCCAGTCTATTGCGCTGCGAGATGGGGTGCGGCGAGCCAACAAAATCATCCACCAAACGGCCGATAGTCAACCACAGTGCGAAGGCATGGGCACGACCATCGTCGCTGCTCTGTTCCACGATAATCGGATGTCGGTTGCGCATGTCGGCGACTCGCGCCTTTACCGTCTGCGAGGCGGGGATCTGAAGCAATTGACGCTGGATCACTCGCTGCTGCAGGAATTGGTCGACCGCGGCTTTTACTCTGAAGAGGAGGCTCAACGCTCGACCAATCGCAATTACGTGACCCGAGCATTGGGCGTGGAAGCGCAGGTAGAGGTCGAAATTCAGGAACTGAGCGTTGAGGTCGGAGACCTGTATTTGCTGTGTTCGGATGGCCTTCCAGACATGGTCGAACAAGACGATATTCATTTAACGATCAGCCAGTTTAGTGATAACCTTGAAGTGGCTGCTAAGAAGCTTGTGGCATTAGCTAACGAGCATGGAGGGCGCGACAACATCTCTGTGATGCTGGCGCGAATCAAAGAACCGTTCCCGGCGCACAGAAGCTTCCTGCAGCGTTTGGGCAAAATCTTCGGGTTTTAGAATATGGCTAGGTTGGTTTTAAGCCTCGGCGATCAGGTATTGGCCGAATACAATATGACCAAGGAGCGCTACACCATTGGCCGGCTACCGGACAATGACGTACGCATCGACAATCCGTCGGTCAGCGGGCATCACTGCCTGATCATTAACATCCTGAACGACTCTTTCCTCGAAGATCTAAACAGCACCAATGGTACCTACGTTGGCGGCAAGCTGATCAAGAAGCACGCGCTGCAAAATGGCGATTCGATCACGATTGGCCACCACCAACTACGCTACGTCGAGAGCTCAACCGATCCGGAACAGCAAGAATTTGAAGCGACAATGGTCATTACGCCGAACACGTCGGATGACCCTGCACCGGCAGCGACGCCGGCTACCGATAAAATTCGCGAAAACGCCGATGCGCTGGAAGCGGCGACCGAGTCCACTTCGGCCAGCGGCGAATCGGCTGCTGTGCAGACTTCCGCCATTCCGGAAGAGGCGCCGAAAGCCGAGAAGGCACCCTCACTGCCGACCGCAAAGTTGCAGGTCTTATCGGGCAATTTCGCAGGGCGCGAGCTGGATCTGAGCAAAGCACTGACAACGTTGGGACGCCCTGGCATTCAGGTCGCTGCTATCACCCGTCGCGGCGATGGCTTCTACATCGTTCACGTCGAGAGTGGCGAAGGACGTGGCTTGCCGCAAATTAATGGTGAAGATATTGGCGATAAGGCAACTAAGTTAAACGACAACGACGTGGTGAAGCTCGCCGGCGTCAAAATGGGCTTTTACCTTACGTGAACACCCGCTCGACGCGTGCACTGACGCGCGTCAGCAGTTCCCATGCGATGGTATTAGCGTGTCTGGCGACGCGCTCAACCGGCAGCTCCTGACCCCACAGCCTGACCCGACTACCCACCTGCGCCTCCGGCGCACCAGTCAAATCAACGCTGAGCATGTCCATGGATACGCGACCGGCGAGCATACAGTTGCGTCCATCCACCAAAACCGGGGTGCCGGCAGGCATCTGACATGGATAGCCATCTCCGTAACCCGCAGCGACAACACCGATCCTCATGTCTTGTGCGGCAGTGTAACCACCACCGTAGCCGACTCGATCCCCTGTACGCAGACGCTGCACAGCAATCACCGAAGACTCGAAGTTCATCACCGGTGTCAATCCCAGATCGGTAGCATCGCCCGATCCGAACGGGGTCGCACCATACAGCAACAAACCGGGGCGAACCCAGGCCAGCGCGTTGGTGGGGGCGCGCAAGCCGAGCTCGCGCACCAGTGCGGCCGAGTTGCTCAGACTGATCGTCGCATTCTCAGGTCGCGATAGGTCCTGCCAGCGCTGCAACTGCTCATCGGTCTGCTCGGCATCCGGATCATCTGCACTGGCAAAGTGCGTCGAAAACCGCACGTCGACTTCGGGCGCTTTAGCGACGATTCGTGCATACGCTTGCGCCACCGCCGCCGGCGCCCAGCCGAGACGATTCATCCCGGTATTCACCTTCAGCCAAATGGTTGAGGGAACTTGCTCAGCAGCCTCCAGCCATTGCAACTGATGATCGCTATGCACCACCAATTCGCAGCCTAAGGCAACCGCCTCACTCGTCTCATCGGCGCTCAGTGCGCCATCCAGCACTACGATCGGCAGATCTGTCGCATGCGCATGACGCAGCGTTTTGGCTTCCGAAAGTCGCGCGACTGCGAGTGCATCGGCGCCGCTCAGCGCGCGGGCACACTCAACAAGTCCATGACCATAAGCGTTGGCTTTGACGACCGCCATGCAGCGAGCACCGTGTGCCATTCTCCGAGCGACAACGAGGTTTTGCGCTAGCGCTGCGGTATCAATAATGGCCGTGGCGGCAGGTGATTGCTCACAATGGATGGACATTCTGGCCATAAGTGTCGGGCACAAAATTCTCGAATTTCGTGTATTGCCCAACGAAGGTCAGCGGGAATTCGCCAATCGGTCCATTACGTTGTTTTGCGATCACGATGTCGGCGATGCCCTTGCGAGCCGTTTCCGGGTTGTACACCTCATCCCGGTAGATGAAGCAAATCAGATCTGCATCCTGCTCGATGGCACCAGACTCACGCAAATCAGACATCACCGGCTTTTTATCCTGGCGCTGCTCCACACTACGATTCAACTGTGACAACGCGATCAAAGGTACGTCGAGCTCGCGCGCCAACGCCTTCAATGATCGAGAAATTTCCGAAATTTCATTGGTACGGTTCTCGCTCGTACCGGCAACCTGCATCAACTGAAGATAATCCACGACGATCAAGCCAAGTCCGTGTTCGCGCTTGAGGCGGCGCGCACGAGCCCGTACTTCAGTCGGCGACAGTGCCGGCGTTTCATCGATATAAATCGGCGCGCTGTCCATCAACTGGATCGCCGCATCAATGCGTGACCATTGGTCATCTGGCACGGTGCCAGAGCGAAGCTGCGCCTGATTGACTCGTCCCAGCGAGGAAACCATACGCATGCCCAACTGCTCGGCACTCATCTCCATACTGTAGATCGCGACCGGCTTACCCTCTCCCAGTGCCGCGTTCTCGGCAATGTTGATCGCCAATGTTGTCTTACCCATCGATGGGCGACCGGCGATAATGATGAGATCACCGCCCTGCAAACCGGACGTGCGCTCATCGAATAGCTTGAAACCGGTTGATAAGCCACTGATTTGGCCCTTGTTCCGATTCAGCTCGTCGATTCGGTTGGCCAGTGGCGGCAGGATCTGTTTCAGTGACTGGAAGCCGCCGCGTCTTGAGCCCTGTTCGGCAATTTCGAATACCGCACGCTCGGCTTCATCGAGCAATTCGCTGGCCTTGCGACCCTCGGGCGTCAGCGCATTGCTGACCATGTTGTTGCCCGCGACGATCATCGAACGCAATACCGAACGCTCACGCAAAATATCGGCATAGGCCTTAATGTTAGCCGCTGTCGGCGTTTCGTTGGCCAGCTGTGCGATGTATCCCAGACCGCCCGCATTGGCCAGATCACCACGCTGATCGAGGTGATCGGACACCGTCACCGCATCACACGGTTCGCTGCGTGCGGCCAATTCCGCCATCGCCGAAAAAATCAGACGATGATCAGGCCGATAGAAATCATCGGCAGTAATCGCATCTGCCACCCTGTCCCAAGCCTGATTGTCCAGCATGAGACCACCCAGTAGCGACTGCTCCGCTTCGATCGAATGCGGCGGCACCCGCAAGTGGCGGGTCTCGCTATCCAGTGGCTCCAGGCCAGCTTCCATTTGCGACGTCGTGGCCCTTAGCCTTCGTCAGGAACGATCGCCACGATCGCGTTGACGTCGACGTCAGCGTGCAAATGCAATGCGATCTCGTGCTCGCCCACTTCGCGGAACGTACCTTCGTCGGTCAATCGTACCTCGGCACGCTCAATCGGCAACCCGGCATCGGTGAATGCCTTGGCGATATCGATCGTACCGATAGAGCCGAACAGTTTGCCTTCGCTGCCGACCAGTGCCTTGATCTCGACACGCGCACCCTCGAGCGTCTTGGCGCGCGCCTGTGCTGCCGCGAGTTCCTCGGCTGCCTTGGCTTCCAGCTCAGCGCGGCGCGCCTCAAACTGCGCCAGGTTTTCAGCCGTTGCCAGCGTCGCTTTGCCCTGCGGCAACAGGAAATTGCGGCCGTACCCTGGCTTCACACTCACCTTGTCGCCGATGCCACCCAGGTTTTCCACCTTCTCGAGCAATATTACTTCCATCGTCTTTCCTCTGTGCCTTTCGGCAATTCAACCGGCTTCAGGGCGCTGATTTGACCCGTCACCCCGTAAAAAATTAAACCACGCATCGACGTAACCGGCGACACAAACCAGCAGTGACAGCTCCTTCACAACAATCACTGCCGCGTAAAAAATCCACATAAACAAGATCGGCAAACCGAACTTGTTTTTAGCCCAATGCACCAAAGCCAACCCGTGTAACCCAAACACCACCAGCAACACGATCGCCATGTTGGTCCAGACCAGCGAACCGGTCAGCATCAGCAACGCCATGACGATCAACACCACCGCGAGCGTCCTGCCCAAATTGAGATCGCGAAATCGGCCGAAGCGCGCCTTGGCGTCATCGCATCCGTGATCCCACAAAAAATAGCCCAGCAGCAACGCCAACACTAAAAATAGCGCCATTGAACCGACCACCATGCCCGTGGCGATGGGTGCGATTCCCTCGACGATACTGTTCATCTCCGGCCCACTCAATGGACGGATGATGCCCTGTGACACATAGGCCTCGATACCCTGCTGCAACATCGTCGCCCAAAAGCCCACAATGTCGGTGATGCCCAAGTGCATGCCAGCGACCACCAACGACGCAATCAATGCCACGGCCTGGATTGTCAGGGTCAGTGACGCGGTGCGTCGTAACACCTCACCCAACACCAGTGCAGAAAAACAAATCAGCACTAGCGGGGCGATCGCAGCAAACGAATTCTCGGGCGAGAACAGATTGGCGATGATGACGATACCAAACCCCGGCACCAGCACCGTTAGCGCCTGAGTCGCACCCGTCGCGATCACACTGGCCACAGCAATGCCGATCGAGACAACCTGCAAGCCGGGCAACAGCATCAGCGACGCCAGCAAGAGAATCTGGCGATGCTTCGCATGCATGATCCATCTGGCCCACTGCTGCATTGCGCTATCCGCCGTGCTGCGCCCTGCGAGCGCCTAGTGCTGGTCGGTATACGGCAGCAATGACAGATAGCGCGCGCGTTTTACCGCTGTCGCCAACTGACGCTGATAGCGTGCCTTAGTGCCGGTGATCCGGCTTGGCACGATCTTGCCCGTTTCCGTAATGTAGGCTTTCAGCAGGTTCAGATCCTTGTAATCGATCTGCTCGATGCCTTCAGCAGTAAATCGGCAATACTTGCGACGACGTGAGTGACGGCTCATGCGGCTTCTCCCTCAGTGCTCGGCGACTCGCCGGCGTCTTCCTCGTTGAGACCCTCAGCGCGAACGGTCGGATCATCGTCTTCAACAATGTCCTCAGCTTCCCGCGCGCGCGCCTCGGCAGCCGCTTTGGCTTCGCGACGTCGTGCGGACTCGCGCTCCTTGGCTTTCTCGTCTTCAACCGCCTTGGCCATCGGTGAGGCCTCGGTCATCGCTTTGTCCATTTTCATGATCAGGTGGCGCAGGATCGCGTCATTGAACTTGAATGCGGCTTTCAACTCATCGATGCCTTCCTGGCCGCTTTCGATGTTCATCAACAAATAATGGCCTTTGTGGACCTTGTTGATGGCGTGAGCCAGCTGACGACGACCCCAGTCCTCAACGCGATGAATCGCGCCGCCAGTGTCGGTAATGAGTTTCTGATACCGCTCCAGCATGCCTGGAACCTGTTCACTCTGGTCAGGGTGGACCAGAAACACAACTTCATAGTGTCTCAAGGGACGCTCCTTCTGGGTTTGCCGCCCACCACAGGGTGCGGCAAGGAGTTAAGCGGGCGCGAAGACCATTGGGTTTAGGCTCGCCAACAAATTGTGAGTGCACAAGCTTACTTGCGCAAAGCCGGCAAAGGATAACTAGGTTGTGGGCGACTGGCAAGCACTACGCTGCCGCACGGCTTCGAACAGGCAGATACCTGCCGCCACGGAGACATTCAGACTCTCCACGTTGCCTTGCATCGGCAATGCGACCAACGCATCGCAGCGCTCGATCACCTCGCGCGCCAGGCCTTTTGACTCGGTGCCCATGACCATTGCCTGTGGTGCGACTAAGTCCGCCTCCCAAAGCGTCTGCTGCGCCGCATCGCTGGTGGCAGTGCGCTGAATGCCATATTCGCCGAGCCAATCCAGCGTGTGTGCCAACGCAGGCACCTGCACGACCGGCACCGACTCTGCCGCGCCACTGGCGACCTTGCGGGCGGCGGGCGTCAGACTTGCTGAAGACTTTCGCGGTGTGATCACCGCCATCGCACCGGCTGCCTCGGCACTGCGCAAACAGGCACCAAGGTTATGCGGATCCTGGACCCCATCAAGTACCAACATCAGCGGTACCTCGCCGGCGACGAGCGCCGCCTCCACGCGTTGCCGTAGCGCAGCCTCGTCGAGGGGCGCAACGCCGTGCAATTCGGCCACCACACCCTGGTGCGCTGTACCGCGAGCCAGGTCATCCAGTTTGTGACTGCGAAGTGGCTGCACCGCAATGCCCAACTCACGTGCGCGCTGAGCGAGCGCCTCAACGCGAGGGTTGGTGCTACGAGAGTCGATAAGTAGCTTGCGTACCTTATTGGCATGCACACGCAACAGAATGTCGATCGCATGGACGCCGGCGCTGTGTTGCCTTGCTGCCATCAGCGTCGTCGCCGTCGGTTCGATGCGCTGGCGGGTCGATCAAACAAGACGAAATCGATTTGCCGTTGCTCTAAATCAACTCTGTCAACAACAACCGTGACCGTATCACCGAGTGCAAAGCTCTGCCCGCTACGCTGCCCCACCAAGCGCTGACGCTCAGGTTCATGCTGAAAATAATCGCTGCCAAGGGTCGACACATGAATCAAGCCATCAACTTGCAGATCACCGATTTGCACGAACAGGCCGAAGTGCGTCACGCCGGTAATTAGACCATCGAAGCGCTCACCAACGTGCTTTTGCATGAATTGGCATTTCAGCAACGCCTCAACCTCACGCGTAGCATCTTCGGCGCGCCGCTCGCGCTCGGAGGTCAGTTTTCCAAGCTTGTGCATTTGCTCCGCGTTGTAGTGATAGCCGCGCACCTTGCCGCCACCGGTAATATGACGAATCGCACGGTGCACGAGCAAGTCCGGATAGCGGCGAATGGGTGAAGTGAAGTGCGCGTAGGCGTCCAGCGCCAAACCGAAGTGCCCGACATTGTCCGGTGTGTATTCGGCGTGTGCAAAGGAGCGCAGCAACGCCATATTGATGGCATACGCATCAGGCCTGCCCTGCACCTTCGCCATCAAGTTTCGCAACGTCTTCGGGTTTGGATGCTTTGCATGAGGCACCTTGAACCCCAACTCCAGCATGTATTGACGAAACTCATCAAACCGGTCTTCGTTGGGTTTTGCGTGCACCCGAAACAGCGCCGGGATCTTGCGTCGGGTAATGAACTTAGCCGCCTCAACATTGGCGGCGATCATGCACTCTTCGATGAGACGGTGCGCATCATTTCGCGGTGTGGACGCGATTCGCTCAACCTCACCATCCGCGTCGACACGAATACGCAATTGCGGCAAGTCGAGCTCAATGGCGCCGCGCTGCTTACGTCGACGGGCAAACTGCCGGTACAGCGCATGCAATGCATCGATTGACTCGCGCACTGCAGTATCGATACCGGCTATTGCCTTGCCGTCAGCCAGGTATTTGCCCACCTGCGAATAGGTCAGGCGCGCCGCTGAGCGCATAACGCCGTCATAAAAACGCGCTCGCGTCACCTCGCCCGTATCACTGACGCTCATATCACAGACCATGCAAAGCCGATCAACCTTTGGATTGAGCGAACACAGTCCATTCGAGAGCACCTCGGGCAACATCGGTACAACTCGATCGGGGAAATACACCGAAGTCGCGCGCTTGATCGCTTCATCATCAATGGCGGACCCGGGCTTGACGTAGTGTGCAACGTCCGCGATCGCCACAATGAGACGCCAGCCACCGCGACGGGGAGCGGCATACACCGCATCATCGAAATCGCGCGCATCGGCGCCATCGATTGTCACCAAAGGCAGCTCACGCAAATCGGTGCGGCCTTGTTTTGCCCTTGTCGGTACGGTGCGCCCGAATTCGGCGGCCGCATCACGTACGGCACGCGACCATTGATGCGGAATCCCGTGCGCGTGAATCGCCAGATCGGTCGGCATACCGGCTTGATCTGATGCACCCAGCACTTCGATAATGCGCACACTGCCCTGCTGATCGTGAGACGGATAGTCCACGATCTCGGCAACGACCATATCGCCAGACTTCGCACCCCGCCGTTCGCTGCGCGGTACGATAAATCGATGGCTGAGTTTCGGGTTGTCCGGGATCACAAACCCGACCCCGCGTTCGCGCACGAACTGGCCGGCCACCTCGGTAGTGGCTCGTGCAAGAATGTCGACGACCTTGCCCTCCGGTCCGCGTGAGTTGTTGCGATGCAGCCGTCCCGCGACGCGATCGCCATGCATCAGACTGTGCATTTGCCGTGGCGATAAATACAGATCATCGCCTCCCTCATCGGGTACCAGAAAGCCAAAGCCATCCCGATGGGCACTGATCGTGCCGGTCACCAGATTGATGCGCTCCGCCAAAAGATAGTGCTCACTGCGATTGAGCAACACCTGACCACTTTGCAACATACGACTCAAAACAACGGAAAGCGCCTGCTTATGCTTGCGCGTCGTGATCGCGAAGTGTGCGGCGATCGTATCGAATGCCAATGGCCGCCCCTCACGTTCCAGAAAAAGGCGCAAGGCGTTACGATCCGGCACATTATGCTGGTAGCGGGGGTTTTTTTGTTGCGGCGCTACCGCTGCCTTACCGGTGCGCTTTGCTCTTTTAGCCAATTTGATCCCGTGGCGGGCTAGCCGCCAGTTTGACAGTGATACGCCGCTTCGCTAGAGTGCGCGGCCTTCTAGATAACGCTAGTGTACCGGCGTTTTCGTGCCCAGGTGGCGGAATTGGTAGACGCGCATGGTTCAGGTCCATGTCTACGAAAGTAGGTGGAGGTTCAAGTCCTCTCCTGGGCACCATTTCCTTTGATTCGATTCAGCGGTGACAACACCGTCCAGCGCAGTTGTGAGGCACGTGCGTCCTGCACCTCGGTTAGGCCCAGATTCATTTGATTATGACCAGCACCTGGTTGGGCGCGATAGCTGCCGAATAGTCGATCCCAAAACGGCAGACAAAACCCGAAATTACTGTCCGTCTCGCGTGCGCGCACGGAATGGTGGACGCGGTGCATATCCGGTGTCACCACGATCAGACGCAATAGGCGATCAACACCACTTGGCAGCCGAACGTTGGCATGGTTGAACAATGACACGCCATTCAGGATGAGCTCAAACAGAATCACCGCTGCCGCAGCCGGGCCGAGCAGCACCACGCAGAGCATTTTGTAGAGCATCGAAAGCAGCACTTCGAGGGGATGGAAGCGTACACCGCTGCTCACATCCAGGTCCCGGTCCGCATGATGCACACGATGCAAACGCCATAGCCAGGGCAACCGGTGCGTCGCGACGTGTTGCCAGTAGATACACAGGTCTAGCAAAACGATGGCCAACACCCATTCCAGCCACGCTGGCCAGTCGGCCCAGTTGAATAAGCCAATATGGCGAGACTGTGCCCACAACGCCGAACCGACCGCCGCAACCGGCAGTATCCAACGCAGTAACGCTGTGCCAATGACAATCAAGCCGAGGTTGGTGCGCCAGCGCAACACCATTGGATGATCACGCTCACGGCGCGGTGCCAGCCACTCCCATGCTGACATCGCGCCGAGGATACCTGCGAATACAATCGCCCGAAGGCCCAGCTCATACTCGAGGACCGGCATACGGGCGACGTCTTAACTGCGCGATGCTTCCAGCGCGCGCTCGATGATCAATCGAACGTGTGCAACGTGCGCCCGTGTCGACAAGTCCGAGGTTCGCTTTCTCGCCATCAGACGATCAACGTTTTGCAGCGACAACAGGGCCGCGGATTGGCTGAGATTATCAAAGCCCTCGCCATTGACGATCTTGGCCAGACGCTCGACGTAATCCACCTGCAGGTTTTGGCGAACGCTGTTAACGTCGCCGCGAGCGTCTGCCGCAAAGACGGCATCGGTCAGGCCATCGACATGCTCAGCGAGCGTGTACGTGTTGCCGTACAACGCAGTGTCCGTGAGTCGCTGCATCACCGCCGGGTGCAACAGGTGATCCAGCACCGCGCCCTGCACCGTCAATGCCGCCGCGTGAATTTTCGGATCCTCGGTACCCGAGAAGAAATTAAATCCACGGCGCTGACGCGCGATATAGCGAAACGCCGGCTCTGCAGAAGCCATCACGTTGGGTGCAAACACCTGCCGCGAAAGCACCTCCAGAGCACGTCGCTGCGTGTCTTCTTCCACCGGAGTGTATGGCGCGCCCGCACCAGGTTGGCCAACCATGGCACGATTGAGATAGACACCCCCGATATAGCGTGACGTGACCGCCGCATTGCGTGCCCAGCTACGAATCATTTGCACGAACAGATCATGCGTTTCCTGATAGGACTTGCCATCATCGGGTAGATCGCTCGCCAGTCGCGCAAGACCATCGCTGATCGTCTGCATACGACGATCGGCATAGCCAATCGCATCACTGCTCATGTCATAGATGTTGACGCGTGGGTCTATGGCTTTACCCGCTGAGCGCATATCGTCGGCATCATTACCAAACGCAAGCTCGCGCTCGCTAGAGCGTGCCAAATGTGCCGCCCGCTTGGCCGGATCGGCCAACGACGGATCGTACCCAAACTGGATGGCCCAGTCGTCATAGGGACCCGGCGCCACCGAATAAAAGCGCGTCTGTGGTCCGCCCGGAATGAAATTCACGGCCGGGTAATCCATCACCGAGCCCGACAGCGTCTGCGCCGCAACCGTATCGGCATCCGCCGCCTCGTCTGGCGAGAGTAGCTGGGTCGCCTTCATATTGTGATTGAGGCCCAGCGTATGCCCGATCTCATGCAGAATCAGATAGTGCATCGCGTCGTGAACAATTTGCACATCGAGTGCTGCATCGTATTCACCACTGGCAGCCAGCAACGCCCTGCCTACCGCTGTTTCGCTCTTCAGACCATCGGCCAATGAACAGAACTCATGCGCGTGCATTGGTGGCAGGCGGCTGTCGAGCAGCGTATCGGCATCGTTAATCAGGTGGCGAGCGTAGGCGTATCGATTGAGGAACGAATATTCCAGCATGATGTCCGCGCCCAACGTCTGACCGGTGCGCGGGTTTGAAAAACTTGGACCATAGCCACCAAACGGCGGATTTGGTGACGACGTCCACCGCAACACGTTGTAGCGAATATCGCCGGCATCCCAAGTGGCATCGTCCGGTTGAATCTTCACCACGACCGCATTCTTGAACCCGGCTTTTTCAAATGCACTGTTCCATCCCAACGCCGCATCACGAATCAACTCGCGATACTCGACCGGCGTGGTGTTCTCGATCCAGAATGTAATCGGCTCAACCGGCTCGGACAGCGCGGCCTCTGGATATTTTTTCTGCAGATCCCAGCGTGTGATCATGTCACGGTACGGAGTGGCGCTGAATGAAGTCAGATCAGTCACGGTATCCAGAAAATAGCCGACTCGCGGGTCATCCATGCGCGGTTGATAGTCATTGTCCGGCATCGCAATAATGCTGTGGAAAATACGCACCGCCACGAATCGATCATCGGTGATATCACCACCGGTCGAACCTGTTGGTGTCGGGTTGCTGTAAATCAACTCGGCCTCAACATCGGTGTTGTTCGGGTAACTGCGCACGTTCAGCACCCGCGAGGTCTCGCCGGAAAGACTGCCGAGCTTGAAGCGCCTCGGGTCATCATTTGGACGCGACGAGGGCTTGATCTGCAACATCGTCTCGGTTTTGAACAACGGATCCGCATCGATGACGATCGCCGAGTCGTCCTCGGCCAGAATCTTGGCCGTGGCGATCAATGCATTGGAAATGTTGGCACTCGCCGCGCGCGACAGCGCGTTATCCGGATCAAAGTAGTAGCTAGTGTTCTGCTTGACGACGTCGATGTGATCGTATCGACGCTCGAATGTAATGACGTCGTTGGCAAGATAGGCACCACGGAAATATCCGGTTTGTACAACACCATCAGCAGCTTGAGCAAAGTAGATCATCTCCTCGCCCAGCAGCTCTGGCTTGATCGACAACTTCAACGCACCGGTCTTGTCATCGCGATACAGCGTCAATAGCCCTTCGTAACTGGAATGGTCTTTGGTGACATCGGCGACGCTTTTGGCTTTATCTTCGCCGTCCTTGTCGTCACCACCTTCTTCCTCGGCAATCGCCAGCATCGGCATGACAAACAGCGCAAGCAGCCACGCTGCAAGACGCGTCGATACGTTGAATCGGCTCATTAGTCTTCCTTCAGTCGTCCGGCATCGAACAACGATGTGATCTTCTGGGCAAACATCAAATCACCATCGATTTTGAGCTTACCGGTCATAAATGCGGTCATGCCATCGAGTTTCCCGGTCAGCATGCCGACCAGATCATCTTCTGCCATTGTGACCGATACAGTCGGTGACTCGGCAGCACCATCGTTAACAGTCAAGGCACCATCACGAATAACGACGTTGCGCGGCGTACCTGCGTTGAATTGAATCGTGGCATCAACGCCCGCTGCAGCATCTGGATTCAGCGCCTTGGGCATCTTTTCAAAAATATCGTCAAGCGTCATAGGATTCCCCCCTGGTTAGCTCAAAATTCCTCGAAAGGATACCGCGCGAAGACGACTTTGTCCTGCGAACGCGCGCTGGAATCGATCAGATCGGGCTCGCAACATCGACCAGCCGCTGCGTCTGAATGAGCTCACCCAACGCGTCACCAAGCTGGGCACACTCGGCGACGATACGATGCCAGCGTTGCCGGCGTTCATCAGCGGGCATTGTCGTGAAGTCTGATCGATCCGGAAGTCGCCCGCCTGGCAGCTGGGAGGCGAACCGATCAGACGGTGCAATCAGCACAACACGGTCCAGGTGTTGCGGCTTGGGTTGACGAGACGGCCTGCGTTTATCGAACCATCCGGGCGTGAGACGCGGAAAGAAATGCGGATACAACGTGATGCCATCGTCGCAGGACAGCGGCACATCGAAGTGATAATCGATAATGCCACCATCGCGATACAAACCGCGTCGCGCACCGGGCATATCGCGTACACCTTGCATCACAAACGGAATCGCACTGGATGCCATGATCGCCGGAATCAAATTGGACTCATTCAACGCGATCACCTGCATGGGCAAATCGCGCGCATTAACCGCTGGCGGCGCTAGACGGGCATCGCTGACTAGAGCGCGGGTAAAACACAGCCGCAAACCGCGCCGACTGATCGCATTGGCTGTCAGTGCCAGGCCGAGCCCAATCGCTAAAGGCAAGCGTCGCTCGCTGGCCGTTAGGTGATGTGCCTGCACCGTCATGAAGTGCAGCCGGTAGCGATCGGAGTGGCTAATCGCAGCGAGATTGGACTCGCCCAGCATGCGCCGCAACATGAGCTCGCCGATGCGAGAAATATCGGCGGCGGTCGGCTTGTCACCGTATTGCTCGTCGATATAGCCATCGCGAAACTGGTTCAACGCCTGTAACGGCTGTGGGTGGGCATAACAGGCGAAGCGCCAACAACCGATCGATGAGCCCAACAGGTGCACCGGGGTGTCAAACCGCGGCGCCATCTCCTCGAGGATGTAGCGATCAATCCCCGTTAAGGCCAACCATTTGGCACCACCGGATGCACCCACCAACATGCGCACATGCTCTGGCTGTAAACCGTGCTGACGCAGGTGTTGCAGCGCGATTGGTCCGGCCTTGATCGTCAGGCAGTCTGCGGGCCGTAACACTCAGGCAAACGGATCACGATGCACAATAGTTTGCTCGCGACCGGGACCCGTTGAAATGATATCGATAGGCGTGGCGACAATGTCGCTGATTCGCGCCAGGTAGTTACGCGCTGCATCCGGCAAGGCGTCGTATTCGCTAATGCCAACGGTGCTGCTGCACCAGCCGGGCATGTCCTCGTATACAGGCTCCGCCTCAGCGTAGCGATCAACGACCACCGGTGGGGTGTCTATGACCTGACCATCGATCTTGTAGCCGACGCAAATTCGAATGGTCTCGAGTTCATCCAGCACGTCGAGCTTGGTGACGCACAGACCTGATACACCGTTATTGATGATCGAGCGTCGTAATGCGACCGCATCGAACCAACCCACACGACGGGGTCGACCCGTCGTCGCACCAAACTCGGCACCGACACGCGCAATATGCTCACCCTGATCATCAAACAGCTCGGTCGGAAACGGCCCGGCACCAACGCGCGTGGTGTACGCCTTGACAATACCCAGCACAAAGTCGATTTGGTCCGGGCCAATGCCAGTACCGATGCTGGCGCCGGCGGCAACGGTGTTGCTTGATGTGACGAATGGGAACGTGCCGTGATCGATGTCCAATAACGTACCCTGCGCACCCTCAAACAGTATCGACTCGCCGGCTTCATGCAAGCCATGCAGAATGCCGGTGACGTCGGCGACCAATGGCGCGATGCGTTGGGCGTGTGCAAGCGCCTGATCCAGCGTCTGATTGAAGTCGACCGCCTCGGCTCCGAAGTACTGCTTCAACACGAAATTGTGATAGTCGAGCACCTCGCCCAGACGCGCCGCAAACTTCTCACGCAGAAACAGGTCTGAAACCCGTAATGCACGCCGTGCAACCTTGTCTTCATAAGCCGGGCCGATACCGCGCCCGGTGGTACCGATGGCGGCGTTGCCGCGTGCTTTTTCCCGGGCCAGGTCCAGAGCAACATGTGAGGGCAAAATCAATGGACACGCTGGGCTGATTTTCAGCCGCTCGAAAACGGGCACACCACTGTCGGCCAGCCCGTCCATCTCATTCAGCAGGGCCTCCAGAGACAGCACGACACCGTTGCCGATCAAGCACTGCACCTTATCGCGCAGGATGCCAGACGGAATCAGGTGGAGCACCGTCTTCTGACCGTCGATGACAAGAGTGTGGCCTGCATTGTGACCGCCCTGAAAGCGTGCCACAGCCGACACACGATCCGTCAGCAGATCGACGATTTTGCCCTTGCCCTCGTCACCCCATTGAGTGCCGATGACGACAACATTTCCAGCCATGTGACTAGCGAACTTCGCGTTGATTCAGATAGCGGAAAAAATCACTGTCAGGATCGAGCACCAGCAGATCGCCGTCACTGCCCAGCGATGACTTGTAAGCCTCGAGGCTGCGGTAAAACGCGTAGAACTCCGGATCGGCGTTGTACGCATTAGCGTAGATTCGCGCCGCAGTCGCGTCACCCTCACCGCGTACCCGCTGCGCATCGCGATAGGCTTCGGACAAGATGACGGTACTACGGCGATCAGCGCCGGCACGAATCACCTGTGCTTCCTCACGTCCTTCCGATCGGAGCTGCTCAGCAATCCGGCCACGCTCTTCACGCATGCGCTTGTATACCGAGTCGGCAACACGAGGCGAAAAATCAACCTGCTTCACGCGCACGTCGACCAGTTCAATACCGAAATCGACAGCATCGGACGAGGCATCACGCATCATGTCCTGCATCAACACATTACGCTCAACGGAGATCACCTCCTGCATCGTGCGCTTGGCGAATTCGGTGAGGATCGCGGATTTGATAATTTCCGTAAGACGCTTTTGCACAACACTCTCATCACCGCGCGTTGAGATGTAATAGGCGGTCGGATCGACAATGCGGTACTTGACGAAGAAATTTACCAGTGCCGGTTTTTTCTCGGTCGTCAGGATTTCCTCCGCCTTCGGCGAGATGGTCAAAACCTGCTTGGGAAACCTGCGAACTTCCTGGTACACGGGAATTTTGAAGTGTAAGCCAGGCGCGTAATCACTCTTGACAATTTCACCCACCTGCAGTTTTAGCGCATGCTCACGCTCGTCAACAGTGAACGCCGACAACCCCAGTGCGACCAGCGCCGCACCGATCAAAACCAGAATAATGGAACCTGTCGATTTCATTAGCGAGTCCTCCGTGCACGGGTGCCGCGCGCTGTCGCTGCCTCAGCGCTGTTCTGAGTCTCGACCGCCTCGCGCTGTCGCTCCACGCTGGAATTGGTCGTCGCACGCTGGCGATTTCCGTTTTGTTCGATCAACTTGTCGACCGGCAAGTACAGAAGATTGCCGTCGCCGTCGCTGTCCAGAAACACCTTTGTACTGTTGGCGTAAACGTATTCGATAGCGTCGATATACAGACGTTCCCGAGTGACCTCCGGCGCCGCCTGATACTCCTTCAACAAGGCAGTGAAGCGCGAGGCCTCACCTTCAGCATCATTGATGACACGCTGCTTATAGCCTTCGGCAGCCTCCAGCTGGCGCTGCGCTTCACCACGCGCCTCCGGTATCACCTTGTTCTCGTAAGTCTGGGCACTGAGTTTGGATTGCTCCTTGTCCTCACGCGCTTTCACCGCATCCTGCACGGCGTCCTGCACCTCGCCCGGAAAGTCAACCCGTTGCAGATTCACCGCGGTCACCTCGATGCCGGCCCCATAACTGTCCAATGCCGTTTGAATCAACTCGCGGGTTTGGCGTACGACCACCGGTCGGTTATCCAGCAGTGTGAAGTCCGCAGGGTGTTTGCCAACCGCTTCGCGGATTGCGCTTTCACTGACATCAGCAACCGTCGCATCCGCATCCCGAACGTTGAATACGTATGCTGCTGCATCCGTTCGACGAAACTGCACGACCAGACTGATTTTGATGAAATTCTCATCGGACGTGAGCATCTCGATTTCTTGCTCGAACCGGTCGATCAACGAGACGTTGACCTTCTCGACCGTTTCGATCGGCGACGGCAAATGCCAGTGAAGGCCCGGATTGGTGGTCTCGGTATACTCACCGAAGCGCAATTCCAGACCACGTTCGGCCTGATCGACCCGGTAAAAGCCTGTCAACATCCAAAAACCAAGCGCAATCACCAGCACACCGATGAAGCCGGCTGGAGAGCCCGAGCCACCATTGCCCCCTTTGCCACCGGCACCACGCAATTTGCGCTGCAGGTTGCTGATCACCTTATCCAGATCATTGGGTTTACCCCCGCGTGGCTTGTCGCCCCACGGATCCTGTCCGTTACCGGATTCGTTCCATGCCATAACCATCTTCCAGTTGAGCCTGAGATTGCACCAAACGTTCGGGCATCATCCCCGATTGCGAGCAAAACTGCAGAAAATCTTTTTTCGTCAAATCGATGTTCATGCTGCTACCGCCATCATCATCGAATTGTTCTTCCAATACGCTGCCCAGCGCGAACAAACGCGCCCGTGCCGCTTTTTCATCCACACCCAAATACATCCAGCCCCGCACCCGATCTTGGGCGAAATGCTGTCGCAACGCCGCCAGTAGCAAATCGACTCCGGCACCGGTCGCCGCCGACAAAAACACACTGGCACCACGCTCTTCATTCGCCGCCGTCAGGCTCGGCAAGCGTGGCTCGACATCGATCTTATTGTATACGCGTATCTGCGGCACGTCGTCGGCGCCAATTTCCTTAAGCACGTCATTCACCTGTTCCTCGCGCTGATCGCGCTCCGGATCACTACTGTCAATGACATGCAGCAATAAATCTGCCTCGCGCGTTTCGGTGAGCGTCGCACGAAATGCAGCCACCAGTTCGTGCGGCAAATCGGCAACAAATCCTACCGTGTCGGCGAGTACGACCGACTGACGCTCATCGAGTGTCCACTGTCTCAAGGTCGGATCCAGTGTCGCGAACAACTGATCGGCTGCGTAAACCTCGCTCTCGGTCAATCGATTGAACAACGTTGATTTGCCGGCGTTGGTATAACCGACCAGTGACACCGTCGGCACATCGTTGCGCACGCGTCTTTGTCGACCCAACTCACGTTGCTTGTCGACCTTGTCGAGGCGACGGCGCAATTTCGCAATCCGATCTCGCAACAGACGCCGATCCGTTTCCAATTGGGTCTCACCCGGTCCACGTAGACCGATACCCCCTTTTTGTCGCTCCAGGTGGGTCCAGCCACGAACCAACCGGGTCGACAGATGCCGCAATTGCGCAAGCTCAACCTGCAGCTTGCCCTCGAACGAGCGGGCACGCTGCGCAAATATGTCCAGAATCAAACCACTGCGATCAATGACGCGCGCCTTGAACGACTTTTCGAGATTGCGCTCCTGAGTCGGTGACAGGGCATGGCTGACTAGCACCAGCTCGATGTTCTGTGTACGCACACGTGCGGCAATCTCGTCTGCCTTGCCGCTGCCGATCAACAAGCGCGCCTCCGGCTGCGTGCGTCGGCAGATCACCGTGTCGATCACCTCAGCGCCTGCCGATACAGCCAGCTCAACGAATTCGTGCACGTCGCACGCCGGAGGACCACGGTCAAACTCCGGGTGTACGATCAGTGCGCGTTCACCAACCTGAGGACGTTCGAACATTCGCGCCGGTTAATCGTCCCCCGCCACATCGTCGTCGCTGATAGGCAGTCGGACGTTGCGAGACGGCACCACCGTTGAAATGGCGTGTTTGTAAACCATCTGGTTGACGCTGTTTTTCAGCAGCACTACGAACTGATCGAACGAATCGATTTGTCCCTGCAGCTTGATGCCGTTCACCAAATAAATCGACACTGGCACCTTCTCTTTGCGCAGGATATTGAGGAAAGGATCTTGGAGTGACTGTCCCTTCGCCATAGGAATCTCCTTGTTATCACCGCAAGACGTCAAAGCCCAAGCCGTCTGCGGAGGTCAATTTTAGCACAGCCGGTAAGGTAATCCGCGCGCTTGCGCGTAATACGAACCTCAAATGTCGGGATCTGCCGACAACGTACCGTCTACTAATTCCGATATGGGGCCTTCAACGTCCGCTTCAAGCGGATCAAAACAGTGTAAATCCGCCGTTTGGCGCAGCCAGGTATGCTGGCGTTTGGCCAATCGCCGCGTGGCAGTCTTGGCATCGGCGACCGCCTTCGCACGGGACAGTCGACCCTGTAACCACGCGCCGATCTGTCGATAGCCCACGGCGCGCATGCTCGGGAGTGCAGCATGCACACCGGGCAGATTGGCAATGCGCTCGACCTCCGCTTCAAAACCCGCGCTCATCATGGCATCGAAGCGCGCGTTGATGCGCGCGTGCAGCTGCTTGCGATCTTCGCTCAATAACGCGATACGCAAAAATCGCAGTGCGGCTTGATCGCCGTGCTGTTCACGCGCCTCACGCAACCAGTCGGTCAACGTACGACCACTGAGCTCATGCACCTCTAATGCCCGCTGAATTCGCTGCATATCGTTCGGCCCAATTCGGTCAGCGGCCTCGGGGTCAATGCCTTGCAAGCGAGTGTGCATCGCCGGCCAACCGATCTGCGCTGCCTGCGCATCCAGTCGCGCGCGCACCGTCGCATTAGCCGTGGGTAGTCGCGCCAGACCGTCAAACAAACGCCGGAAGTACAGCATCGTGCCACCAACCAGCAGCGGCACGCGACCGCGCGTCTGACTGGACTCGATTTCTCGGCGCACGTCATCAATGAACTGCGCCACCGAATACCCTTCCCAGGGCTCACAGATATCGATCAACGCATGCGGGTAGCGCGCCAGCGTCCGGTCGTCCGGTTTGGCGGTACCAATATCCATACCCCGATAAACCATGGCCGAATCGACACTGATCAGATCGAGTTCGAAACGATCAGCCAATCGCATGGCCGTCTCGGTCTTGCCCATCGCTGTTGGCCCCATCAGGCACAAAACGGTCATTGGCCGCGCAAAAACAGACTGTCGAGCTGCTGCAGTGACAACTGCGTCCAAGTCGGACGACCATGATTGCACTGGTCGGCACGCTCGGTGCGTTCCATATCGCGTAGCAGTGCATTCATCTCATCGATTGTCAGGCGCCGGTTGGCACGCACGGACCCATGACAGGCCATCGTCGACAACAACTCATCGCCCAACGCCTCGGCGCGTTGACTGACCCCGTGCTCGACCAAATCCGAGACGACATCGCGCAACAATAATTCACCGCGCGAGGCATCCAGCAATGCGGGCATTTCGCGCAGCACCAGTGTCTCTGGACCGCCCGATTCAACGATCAGACCCATGCCCGCCAGATCCGACTCCGCATTCAGAGCGGTGTCGCACTCACGTCGCGACAGCGCCACGCGTAAGGGAACCAATAACGGCTGGCGAATCACCTGACGTGCATCAAAATCGCGCTTTAAACGCTCGTATGTGATGCGTTCATGCGCTGCGTGCATATCCACCAGCACCAGACCCTGGTCATTTTGTGCCAGCACATAGACACCG
>JBCCZN010000018.1:0-22862 GCA_039187375.1 Pseudomonadota bacterium | reverse complement strand
TTATTCACTCACGAGTGCACTGCCGCTGGCGCATCCGCAGCGCGGCTTACGCCGCAGCCTGCGACAGGGTGACGGGTTGGAGTTTTCTCAATATCGCGCATACCAGCCTGGCGATGATTTACGTCGTGTGGATTGGCGACTGTACGCGCGTTCGGACAAGTTCTATGTTCGTGAAGCGCCTGAGGATCGGCGATTGAGCATTCTGTTTTGCATCGACACGACAAACTCGATGCAACTGCGCGACTTATCCGGTCAAACACGATTGGCTTCGGTGTGTCGGTTGGTTGCAGCGCTGGGTTGGTTGGCGATATGGGAACAGGCCGCGGTAGGGGCCATCGCACCCGGCAGTGGTGATGTGTTGCCTGAGGGGCAGGGATGGCGTCACTACGAACGTCTATTGCGTTGGCTATCGCAATTGCAGCCCCGCGGATCCTGGCCGGATTGGGGTACGGTGCAGTCCATGCGACCGAATCAAGATTCGCGCAACCACACTTTAGTGTTGTCGGATTTTCTTGATGATCATCATGCGCAACTACCCAGCGTCGATTGGTTATGGAACGTTGCCGCACGTGGCAGCGCTGTTCAATATTTATTGCCGCAGGAGTTGGATTGGCAATTTGGGGGGGTTCTCACCATTGTCGATCCGGAGACGGGCCAACGCATCAAAACCGACGGGACAGAATTGAAGCGTCAGTATGCAGCGCGATTGCAACGACGGTTGCAACAGTTGGAGCGGCATGTCTCGCGGCAGGGTGTACGACTGATCCGTGCGTCCTCCGACACATCGCCCCGAGACGTATTGCAAGCGATTCTGGCGCAAAACCGAAGCGTCGGCGAGCGTTTGTTGGTAGGTGGGCCAACGTGATCGGATGGGTCATTCTGGCGGGCATCACCGGCACATTGGCGATGATTGCCATTCACTATCTGACGCTGGGTTCTGCCAAAACGGTGGAGGTGGCCAGTCTCGACTTGGTACAGCTGCAGACACGGCCGCGTTTTACACTGCAGACGATACGCGAACCCGGGCTGCTCAGTGTACGCCTGTTGCTGTTGCTGGCAGTGTGTTGGCTGACAATTGGCGAGCTTGGTCGCGATGCAGGCAGTCAAGCAGACTGGCCGTCGATTCTGGTCGTGCCAGGAACTGATCGGGGATCGATTCCGCAAGCGGTCATTGCGAGTGCACATTGGCTGGACGATGCACTAACGCCATTGGCGGAAAGTCCGGTGAGCGATTTCTCGATTGGGATGCTTCAGCGTCTGGATCAATCGATTCCAATGAATGCGGCATTGACGATTTACGGTGTTGTGACCGAGGCAGACTGGCCGGCGCGCTCGCCGGTGTTTCGGCGCAATCTGAACTGGAAGTCGGTGGCCGATTACGCAGACCTTACCGCTGACCCAATTAGCACCGATCAGCGTCTTGTCATTCAGCTCAAGACACCACAGGTCATGCCGCGCATGAGTCGGGTTGTGCAGATTTGGCAGGACGCGGGTATTGCAGACAAAGTGGTGTTGCTCGGTGCCGACGCTGTTGCACCGAAGTCGCCATCAACATCAGTGCTGCAAATTGGCGATCACGACGCTGATCGTCTTGCAATCGAATTGCTGGCCGCAGATGGTCGGGTTGTCCGAGCAGAGGATGTTGAAAAGGCACTGACGGATACACAATTGGCGACAGCGATCTGGCGTTTCTATATTGCCGATGCCAACTGGCATGCCGCATTGCGCGCCCCGCTTGGCGTGAATGCAACACAGGTGCAGTCGTTTGTCGTCAACCCACCTGTTGCGAGGACGGGGATGTCTTCAACGCCGGCGCTTTGGTTTGTCGTGATTGCTTTGTTGTTTGTTGCTGAACGACTACTGTCAATGCGCTCTGGTGGTCGCCTCGATGCGTGATACCGGGGACTTGCACGCGTTGGCGCGCCACTGGCGGCGGGGGCAGCTGTCACGCTATGCGCTGCTGGCCTTGCCGCTTGGGTTTGTCGTGACCCTTTGGCTTTGGCAGCTCGCCCAGATGCACCTGTGGCATTGCACCCTTTGGGGTATGTGTGCGTGGTTATTGGCGATTGTGGTGACCGACGTCCTGCGTGCGCGGCGGCGTGTCACCGCGAGTCGGTTGGCGCTGCACCTGAATCGTCGGTTTGAGTCTCTGCAGCACAGCACCGGTTTACTGTTGAGCGCACCTGTCTCCGCCGTTGGTCAGTTGCAGCGTGATCGTGTGCGTGTCGCACTGACCGCATTGCTGGAACGTAAGGTCATTCGCCGGCCGAATGTGTCGGCATCGCTGGGGTTGTTCGCACTGTGTTTGTTACTGGCGGCGGTTTTGGTCAATGTGCCGTGGTTATCAGCAACGATACTCGATCAAGTGCTGCGTCCATCAGTAGCCAAGACGGACACCTTGGTGACAGTCGTTGAGAGTGTCATCGTAGATGTCAGACCGCCGGCCTACACCGGTTTGAATGCGTACGCACTCAATAGTCCCGATGTGGTCGTGCCGGAGGGGTCGTCATTGCGTTTGACCGTTGATGCGCCGGGTGAGTCCGAGCACTTAATGGCTAATCTGCAAAGTAGTGGCGAACAGCTTTTGTATCAAGGCGTGCACTCAGGACGTTGGCAATCATCTTGGTTTGAAGCGGCGGCGCAGGTGTACACCTTGAACGCCGGTGATCGCACTCTCAATGTAGTGGGCGTGGGTTTAACCCACAGCGTGACGACAATTCCGGATACGCCCCCGGAGATCACGTTTCACTCACCGCAGGTGCGGCGCTATGTCATGGATGCAAACCGATCATCGGTACCGGTCGAGGTTGAATTGCAATTGCAGGATGATTACGGGTTGGCGAGCGTTGACATGGTCATCACTCGTGCCGAAGGCGAGGGCGAGCAAGTTTCGTTCGCCGAGCGACGCATACCATGGCTTAGCTATGACCAGCTAGACATCGATCGGGCAACGATTCGACGCACGATTGAGCCGACGATGCTCGATATGTCACCGGGAAGTGAGGTGTATGTTCACTTTGAGGTGACCGATCATCGTCCGCAGGCCAATGTGGCCACATCGGCATCGCTGCAGTTTCTGTGGCCAAAGTCTGACGCCACGTTAAGTGTGACACTCGATAATCGGGTTGTTGATGTGGTGCCAGAGTTTTTTCGTAGTCAACGCCAGATCATCATAGACAGCGAGGCGTTGCTTGCGAAAGCCACCCAGATAACCGAGCGGGCCTTTGCGTTTCGAGCGCAATCCTTGGCGTTTAATCAGTCTGCTCTGCGCCTGCGTTACGGTGCATTCTTGGGTGAAGAGCAGGGCGGTGAACCTATCGCCGGTGCCGAGGTGCTGGGCGCTGGTCACTATGCTGGAGATGGTCATGACCACTCACAGGAGGAACTCGCGTTCTTTGCTTCGCGTGAGGCGTTTGATGATGCGCAGGCGGCGATTGAGCCCTATGCCCATACTCATGATCAGGAAGAGGCGGCGACGCTGTTTGACGAACAAACACGGGATTTGCTGCGACGTGCACTTCGTGCCATGTGGGCATCGGAGCGTCAGCTACGTCAGTTTGAAGTACGCGCTTCGTTGCCGCATCAATACGAAGCACTCGATCTGATCAAACGTGTGCAGCGTCGCTCAAGAGTCTTTGCGGCACGTGTGGGGTTCAAGACCAGACAGCCGGATTTGTCTCGTCGCTTGAGTGCCGAACTGGATGCTATTGAAATGGCAGGTGTCGTCGCACTGGCAACCGATAGAGTTGACGATCGACAACTGGATTCATTGCTCAGTGAGCTGGTGATGGTGCCTGTGCTGGAGCCGACACTCGCACAGCGTGTGCTCGATCTCGTACGCCAGCGCAGTACCGCAGGGGATGCGCCGGCGGTCATTGCGCAAGCGGCATTGCTCGAGTGGATTGCGAACCCGGCGTGCGACGAATGCCGCGCACAATTGCGTCAATACTGGATCTCGCAGCGACCTGATGCGCTACCAAGACCCGTGCGACCTGCGGCGATTGAAGATTGGTTTTCGGCGAGCCGTTAACGATGTCACGTGCAGACAGTACGCAGATGCTATCGCAGTGGTTGGTGTTGATTGTAGATGACACTAATCTGCGTACTGCGGCAATCGTTATGCTGTTGGCGTTAATCGTCAGCTCGGCATGGTCGTTTCGGCGAGCGACCTCACGCTTGCTTGCGACAGCGGCAGCTTGCACGGCGACGCTCTGGTGCGCCGGCCTGCTGATGCTGCTCCAGCCGCCACGTTGGTCGCATAGTGCCCCGAGTGCTGTGTACTGGACCGATGGTGCGAGTCCGTCACAATTGGGTGCAAGTGAAGCTGTGGCATTGGTCGATCAATCTTTGCTCAATGGGGAAGGTGTCGACGAGATGATGGCGGATCGCGTGGATCGGGATTCACCGACTATTGTAAGCGCGACGCTGCGCGCAGGTAGCGTGGCAACCTCGCAGTCGACCATTGAGATTCGCGGTTTCGGTCTGCCGGACTGGCAGTGGCGTCATGTACCGGCAGATTTGCAGGTGTCTTTTGAGCCTGCATCGGTACCGGTGGGATTCGCAGCGATTGCGTCCCCCGTTATCGTCGAGTCTGGTGCCTTCAGCGCAATACAGGTCGAGTTACATGGTCCATTCCCGGACACGGCGCAAGTCGCTGTCTTCGATGGCGAGTTCCGGTTGGCCCGGAGTTCTGCGACTGAGACGACTTCATTGACCTTGCCGCCACTGGCCGTGGGGCGCTATGTACTAGAGACGAGACTGATTGATGGCGAAGACATGATCGCCGCGGAGTCAGTCGCAATACAGGTGGTCGAGCCACCAAAACTCAGCGTCTTGCTGTTACAGAGTGCCCCTTCGTTTGAGTTGCGTGCATTACGCGACTTGTTGCAGTCCAACAATGCACAGATAGCGATTCGCAGTCAGGTGAGTGAGGCGCGTTTTCGTAGTCAATATTCTGGAGTAAGTCCGCTGTCGCTTGAACAGATCACTGCGGATGTGATCGCGAAGTTTGATCTAGTGATTGCGGATGCGACTGCGTATGCCGCGCTCAGCGATACAGAGCGCTCAGTACTGGCTCCCTCACCGCCACAAACTGCCGGAGATGTTGCTGGTGTTTTGATCGTGGCACATGACCCGCAGGATGCTAAAGCGCTGGTCACAACCTGGCCTGAGCTGATCAGACCGCTACCGCAGGCACAGGTCGCGTTTCGACTCGATACGCGTTCGCTCGCCGGCGCTGCGGCGTATGACGAGATAGACCCCACCGATAGGGTTGCGGTGATCCTGGATAGCGATCGGTTCGAGCCGATTTTGCGCAGCACCGATGGCGCCATCATCGCTGGTCGTATCCAACGCAATATCGCTGTTTCGTTGTTGCGCGACACCTACAGCTGGCGCACGACGAATCAGGAATTGGCTTATGCCACACTCTGGTCTGGGTTGATTAGCGATCTGGCTCGACCGAATACGCCACGCCGACCATTCAGCCCGGTGAAGCGGGCGCGTGTTTTTCAACGTTGGCCACTATGCGTCAACGACACGCAGAGCCCGACGTTGCGGGTTGCAACCCCAGCAGGGGCGCGTTATGAGCTGCCCTTAACCGACAGTGTGCGTGTACCAGGGCAGCGGTGCTCGGTATTTCGTCCTGACGTTAGTGGTTGGTACCAGCTCAGTGCCGCTTTGGGCAGTAGTCAGCTGTATGTGTATCCCAACAACAGTGATCGGGTTGCGCGTGCACTGCACAGTCTATCGGCCACAAAACGTGTCTTGGGATCGCCCTCGCGGCAATCGAATTCAACGTCGTCGCGTATTGACAGGCCATTACCGCGCAGTCCAATTCTCACCTGGGTCATTGCGCTGGGATTATTGACAGCGCTATTGCAGCGACTCAGTCAACGCGCACTGCGCTGAGTCGTCAGTGCTTGTGCAGGTTTTGCGTCTTGTGGCCTGATTAGCGTGCCATCGCCGCGATAAATTCGATATGCATCACCATAACGCGCCCAGGCACTATCGGCATCTTGCTCTATTTTTGTCAGCGTTCGGGTGAGGTTGATGCGGGACTGACGCGCAACGAAACCGTCTGGGATGATGCCACCCATGTCCAACGTCGCATGGACCATCACCAGCGTTCTGTTCGGATTCACGAGCCCCATGACCCAGGCACCGTTATTCAACGGCAACATCACTGATTTTTCTTTTTGCTTCTGAGTCAGTCCCGAGACGTTACCTTTCGCGTACAGCGCATCGATCTCGGTTTTCGCGTCCGGGACAAGGCGCCAGAAGTGTTCCCACAGTCGATTGTCTGTGTGCTGAGCCACGCTTAGGTTCTTGTCGCTACGGACAAGCCAATGCCGATCCTTTAACGGCCAAGGCATATCAACATGTTGATACCAGCAGGCACCACCGTTGTCATGCATGCGAACAAAATGCTCTGTCAGTCGTTTGGAGAACCCGCCATCGACTGCCAATGCAGTGAGCCACAACGGCTCGCGCGGTTTGTCGATGAGGCGATAACCCACAACCCGAGTGATGCTGTTGTCGCCATCGCTAGCTCCTGAAAGAGTCATGCTGATTTTGCGATTGACCGTTTGGCCTTGCATGAGTTTGTCAAATGAAGCGGTGTCCAGATCGGCGACACTGATGCCGGACTCGCGCTGGTATTCACGCAACAACTCCGCTACGACGACACGATCCGCGGTGTCAGCCTCGCACGGCAGTGCCAGGGTTGCGAGCAACAGTAGCAGTATGAACCGGACATTGAGCATCACTCGATAGTAGCAAATGCCCTACCGGTCGCGTCAATGTTCAGCGTGAATCGACGACTGGGGTGGTTTGACTTCGCGGTTCAGGTAGGTCGTATCGCGAAGGCCACGAAGCACAGCGCGAACACCGGGCGGGCGCAAGCCGTTTTTACGTAACAGCGCGCCAATCTGCCAGGCGTGATGCCAATGTTGGATGACCGTTCGCCAGGCACTCAGCAGCGAGGCCCCCGGGTGGTAGATGTGCGCCGGTTCGGAGGTGATGCCATTCAATTCGACTAGTTTGAGTCCACGACCCGCACCGAGCGCCGCGGCGTCAGCCGCAAACAAATCGAAGCGGCCAATATAAAATCCGTCGAAGCACTTGCTGATTCGGTCAATTTCAGCATCCAGTTCTGGTGTGAGGTACTGGTTCGCATCGGTGAACAGGCTACCTCGACAGTGGGTGCCAATCGCATTCAGATGTACGCGCTCGCCAGCAGCCGGAATATCGTGTAAGCGATGGGCGAACTGTTGTTCGAAGAACGATGCCATGCAAACAGCACGCGCGTCGGCAAGGATAAGATGTTTGAGCGACTGTGCGCCGTCACCAACGATTGTCGTCTTGCCCTTGTGAGCGAGAGAGACAATCTGTCCATGCGCCGTATCGGGACGTCTGCAATACAGGATGCCAAATTCCTCTCCCTCGACGAATGCCTGCGCGATCACGTCTGAAACCACTCGTTGCAGATAATCAAGCGCCTGATCGCGATTGCGAACAATCTCAACGTCGCGGCCGCGTTCACCCTGGTCAGGCTTGAGTACGATCGGGTAGTGATCGACAAACTCATCCAGCGCAAGCACGCGTTGTTGAATAGCACCCTGTTTGATCACAGCAAATGGAGCAACAGCGCCTGAGTCGCGCAGTGCGTTCAGAATATGCGATTTGGATTCACCGGCAAGCCCGCCAAGTGGTATGCCGGGGTTCGCCAGCGTGAACACGGTTAAAGATCGATAACGCAATGCAAAGCACACATTGGCAATGACCACTGGCGCGTAGAATATCCAGCTCGGCCAGAACTCGAATCGTGTCAGGCGTTGCCAACGTCCGAGGGCACGGCGACGTCCTTCCCAGGTGAATAGTGGTGGCACGATTCGAATCAACAACCACAGCGCGAGTAGGCTCCCCAACAGCATCCAGATGCCGAACGTTGCGTAGTGCTCTAGCCAATCGAGTGCCACGGCACCGTAGACCGCAGAAAGCGAGACCAGTAGCGGCGTCCAGATGAGTGTTGCAATACCAAAATAAGCGATGAACGTCAGCGGTGGTAATTGCAACGCGCCAGCAGCGACATAGGTGGGCAATCGGGTTCCCGGCACAAAACGGCTGGCGATGATCACGAACGCACCACGTGCCGCCAGCCAATGTTTGGATGCGGTTAGCTTATCGTCAGGTACCAATCGCGAGAGCATTGGCGGTCCAAGCCATCGGCCAGCAAAAAATAGAGCCAGATCACCACTGAATAGACCAATCAAGCTGGCGAGAATCGCTGCTGGGAGTGTGATGACGCCTTGGGCGGCGAGTAACCCAGCTGCAATACAGGCGATATCCTCGCTAACATAACTGGCGACGATGATCGCCAACAACATAACAAGCAGGGCTGCACCGGTTAGCGCTTCGCGTTGGGTCGCATCGAACGGCTTTTCGGCGACCGCTCGTCGTGTCGTCGTCGCCTGGTCCCGAGTGATTGCTATTGCTGATTCGACTCGGTTGAGAAAATCAGTCAACCCGGGTATCACCATTGCCGGTGACGCATAGACCGGCTCGTGGCCGGCATCCAGGGTGACTAATTCGGACTGCGGCAATAGCCGATGATGTTCCAATGCGGCGGCATAGGGCACCATGCCATCGTGACGACCGTGGACAATTACCGCAGGCGCATCAATTCGTCGCAGCATTGGGCGCAGCACACGTTGGTCCGTATCGGTCAAATTGCGGGCATAACCGGTGCCGAGAATTGCATCATCGAGTGTGCCGAAATGGGGTATCAACCATTGCACGGCGCGCCAGATTGCCAGTTGACCGGCATACACAGCGTGATTGAGCGGATAGCTGCCAAATAGCTCCAACTCTTGCACGCCGATAGTCGAGAGCAATGCCAGCGAGCGCGTGCGCTGTGGAAAAAAATCGGCGAAGGCAATCGCGGCGGCGCCACCTTGGCTGTAGGCGACCACATGAACGGCATCGATGTTCAGGCTGTCGAGCAGATCGGCCATGTAGCGCGCATGAGTAATGCTCGAATAGTCGTCGAGCGGTTGCGCGGAACCGGCGTACCCCGGCATATCTGGACTGATGACGTAGTACTGCTCGCCGAGTAGTTGTCCCAGTCCAGTCATTGCCGAGGAGGCAACCGGTGTACCGTGAAGCAGTAGTATTGGCGTCGTGGCAGCCGGTTCACCATATTCGCGTATCGCGATCTGCTTGTATTGACCGGTGCGGGTGTCGCCGATGAACTCGCTGACTTGCAGCAGTCGTTGATCGACGTTCGCGTGCGGCTGCACAGGATAAACCCAGCGCCAGACATTGGACGCCAGCGCCAAAACCAACCAAAGCGTCAACACGGTACGCTTCATAGGTTGCTGGTCAGCCTTTTTGTTGTCGCAGATGTTGAAGGGTTGATGGCGCAAGCCCGTAGTCAGCATCAGCACAAACCTGCATCGCATTGGCCGCTGCGCCGATCAGTGCGTCATGGTGTACGGTGTGGCTGACCAGAAATTGCAGCTCACGCACGCCACTACTGGGGCTTGCGATACAGCGACTGGTGTCCGAACCACAGTCCATAATGACGCCGATCGACTCAGGCACGTGAGACAGATTGGTCAGGGCGGCGCATATATTATTGATGCGTTTGCAGGCGATCTCACGGCTCATGGCCGTGTGTTCGCAACGTGCTCGGACGTCGTAGTTGACGGTTCCATCGGACAGGCCACGGAAAAAAGCATCGTAGTGATCCAGCACATGCCGGACATGACTGCCGATGCCATGATCGCAAGGGGAGACGCTGCGCGTGTACTGTGCATCGCTCAGTCGCAGGATTAGATCTCGCAATCGTCTCAGGCAACGAACATTGTCTTCACGCAGTGCTTTCATTGGCGCATTGCTTCCATGGTGATGGCTTTATCGTCGATATCATCCGGAATATCGGTAGTACCATTGTTGATTGTCTGTAGCGCATGAATCTGCTTGCGTACCTGTAGCGCTAGTTGCTTTCGATCAGATTCGATCAGCACTGTGTCGGATAAACGCACGGTGACTTCGAAGCCACGCAAATGCAGCAGCTGCCAAAGGTGAGGCACAAAACTCATGTCGCGAAAATAGAATATGACCTCATCGGGAGGCGGATCACCTGCTAGGGTCTTGAAGTGGATTGCGCCACTATGCACACGCGTACCGGTTTCAGCCGCGACTTGTAACAGCGGTGCTCGAATCGGTAGAGCCCAGTCACTGTTTGAACTGGTGCCTTCAGGAAACAGCGACACACCGTCGCCGCGTGCCAACGCGGCTTCGATCGCAGCATTGGCGCGGGGAATATCACTGCGCTTCTCGCGATTGATGTAAATCGTATCCGCGATTTTCGTCAACCATCCAAAAAACGGCCAGTGCTGAACTTCTGCCTTTGAAACAAAAACGCTGGGCACGTATTGCGCCAATACCAGGATATCGAGGTAGCTGTGGTGATTGCAGGCCAGATAAAACGGTCGCTCAGGAATCGGGCCGAAGCACTGCGAGCGCCCGCCAATGCCGCGAATAATCACACGCGACCAGAGAATGAAGTGCCAAATGCGCCATTGTTGTTTGGCGCGTTTTGGCAAAATCAATCGACCTAACGCTAACGAGGTCGCAACGATTAGCGTGAACACGACCAGCGTTAGCAATCGCCAGATCGCGATCAGTCTGCGCCATAACGATGGCTTCAGATTTGGACTTCGTGTGGTATTGGTCATGATTCGTGATGCGAGACCAGAAACAGCTTTCGATGAGCGTCACTGAGTGAAGCCAGATCAAACAATGCGAGAAAGTCGATCGTACCGAATTCACGATCCAGCGCCGGTCCGCTAACAATACGCGCGCCGTAGGCGAGATACATCGCCATCAACTTCGGAATCTCAGGTGTCGTGTGGGGCATCGGCGCTGTTGGGCAGCGAAACGCCGGCATGATATCAATGCACTGTTTGGCATCGGCATGTCCGTCTTCAAGCAGGGCACGGAACAGGGCATGCCCTTCAGCGGGGTCCTGACTGGTCAGCGAGCAGCAGCCGAAAAAATACCGTAGTCCGGCAGCTTGCATGTAGGTCGCCAGTCCTCGCCACAGCGCAAACAACACACGCGTGTTGCGGTGGGCTTCATCGATACACGCACGCCCCAACTCGATGGACTGCGAAACGATGTCCGCGTCAAGTTGTTCGAGTTCGAACTCAGCGGCCGAGTAGAAACCACATCCGTGCGACGCCATTGCGGCACTTTGTAGTCGATAGGTGCCGACGACCTGATCTGTGCGCTGGTCTTCTACAACCAAATGATGGCATTGGCGATCAAATTCGTCCTGGTCCAACTCGTTAGCAAACGAGGCTTCAAGGCCTTCATCGAGTTCAAGATTGAACACCCGAAACCTCAGGTTCAGCGTTTGTCGTAATTGGCGTGCACTGGTCGCAAGCGTGACGCGATAACGCCCTGCAGTGCTGGTCACGGCTTCAACTAACCGCGCTGGCGGTACTGCCAATGTCAGCGCGTCCGTCTGATTCGACTCTTTGTCTCGTGGTAATGCGCTCATAAGGGCGATGTCCCCGGTAACCCACACGCTATCCAGCCCGTTATTCTACCAGTCAGACCGGTTCAACGCGTATTACATGACAGTCAAAAGGCACTGGCGACGATACGCGATCCGGCGAGGATCAGAAATACACCAAATAGCTGCTGTAGCCTGCGTTGCGGCAGAAGATGAGCCCATTTTGCGCCCAGCGGGGCGAACAGGATTGCCGTGCTGGCCAGAGCCAGTGCGGCAGCCCAATGGACATAACCTAACGTGAAATCGGGCAAGCCAGCGACATTCCAGCCTGAGATCACAAAGCCGATACTCCCCGGAATAGCGACCGCGACCCCTAACAGTGCTGCGGTGCCGACAGCGCGATGCATCGTCATGCCGGTCGTGCGCAACAGTGCGACAAACATCAGCCCACCGCCGATCCCCAACCACGCAGCGAGTAGACCGACCGCCGAGGCTAACCCCTTGCGTTGTCCTGGGCTGAGCGGCTTTGCATTGGCAGTCGCTTTGCGCCCACGCAACATTCGGAATGCCACAAAGAAACACAACGCGGCGAACGCAAATCGCAGCACGTCACCATCGACATACCGCGCTAATAACGCACCGACGAAAGCGCCAGCGCAAATGAACGGAATCGTGCTCCAGGCAGCATCCAGATCCACACTGTCGCGCCGCCAGTGCGCGCGCGCCGACGCGGTGCCGGTCGCGATAATTGCGCTCAGTGATGTCGCCACTGCGATATGCATACTGAGCGCAAGCGGCACTTCCAGAGTGGCCAAGATCATCGTCATGACGGGCACCATAATGATGCCACCACCGACTCCGAGCAGGCCTGCCACGATACCAGCTAGACAACCTGCGCCGATCAGGCCGAGAAAGAGTACAAGGGTTTGTTCCACGGGTGGCGTCCTGTCAATGACGGTTTGTAGGTCGCGTTGCAGTATACTCTGCCGGCTGATTCAACACGGTACAGGAGCTTTCAAGATGGGTGACCAGCAACGCAGCGTGATGCTAGCCGCAAGACCAACCGACTGGGTCGATGAGTCCCATTTTCGTGTCGAATCAACCGCAATACCGGCGATCGGTGAGGGTCAGGTATTGCTCAAAACCCTGTACCTGTCGGTCGATCCTTACATGCGCGGCCGCATGAATGCCGGCAAAAGTTACATCGCACCGTTTGAGGTGGGTCAACCGGTAGCCAGTGGCGGTGTGGCGGAAGTCGTCGACAGTCGTCATCCGAGCCTTGCCGTTGGCGATCTGGTCATGGGTATGTTGCCGTGGTCTGACTTCTCGGTCAGTGATGGCACGGGCTTAAACCCGGTGCAACGCGGCGCGGTGCCGCTGTCGTATTACCTGGGCATTCTTGGTATGCCCGGGTTAACCGCCTATGTCGGGCTGATGGAGGTCGCCAAACTCAAAGCGGGCGAGCGCGTATTTATCAACGCAGCGGCTGGTGCGGTTGGCAGTGTTGCAGGCCAGATTGCACATCAACTGGGCTGTTATGTCGTGGGCAGTGCCGGTGCTGATGATAAGGTGGCCATGCTTACCGACGAATTCGGTTTTGATGCGGGATTCAATTACAAAACGATCGAGTCTCCGGCGGCCACGCTCGCTGAGCATTTCCCAAAAGGTATCGATGTCGTATTTGAGAACGTCGGTGGACCGCTGTTCGAGGCGGCAATCTGGAATATTGCGATGCACGGGCGAATCGCCTTGTGCGGGATGATTGCCGATTACAACGCAAGCCGCGATGACATGCCGGCAGGGCCTCGAGGTATGACCACATTGATCGGTCGTAACGCGACACTGCAGGGCTTTATTGTCAGTAACTACCCGCAGGCCGTTCCGAAGTGGCAAGCGCTGTGCACACGCTGGTTAACAGAGGGCAAGTTAACCTACCGCGAAACGGTTAGCGAGGGACTTGAATCCGCGCCGGATGCATTTATCGGCATGTTGAAGGGCGTCAATCGTGGCAAACAAATCGTCAAGGTTGCCTAGCATGGGCCGTGACCAACCGTCTGCCAAGCGTGCGCTGGGTATGCTGAGTGCCATGCTGCTACTGATTTCGTCTGGCGCAAGCTCGGCGCAAAATATCATCGATTATGCGGCGCGACATCATGCCAGTGTCGACACCCAGGGGATGGTTGCGGTGCAGAACGCGATCGCTGCGGAGGTCGGTGCGGCGGTGTTGGCAGAGGGCGGCAATGCCGTCGATGCGGCCGTGGCTGTCGGCATGGCTTTGTCCGTAACCTTGCCGCGTGCCGGCAATATTGGCGGCGGTGGATTCATGCTGGTCTATCTGGCTGAGCGCGATGAGACTATAGCGATTGACTACCGAGAAAAGGCGCCTGCTGCTGCGACACGCGACATGTATCTGGACGCGGATGGCAATGTTGATAATGCCAAGGCGCGCTTTAGTGTGTTGTCTGCCGGTGTGCCAGGAACTGTAGCGGGATTGCATCATGCGCTGAGTCGCTACGGCACCAAGTCCTGGAAGGATGTGGTGATGCCGGCGGTGGAGCTGGCGCGCGATGGCATCATCGTCAGCGCGGATCTGGCATCCGCACTGGCAGGGCGGCGCCAGCGGCTGGGTCGCGATGCTGCGTCATTAGCCAAATTCTACAAGCCCGATGGCAGTGCGTATCGTGCCGGTGAACGCTGGCGGCAGCCTGAGTTGGCGTGGGCACTGGAGCAAATTGCCAACGATGGCCCGGAGGCGTTCTACCAAGGCGCGGTCGCCGATCGAATCGTGAGTTTCATGCAAGCAAGTGGTGGTTTGATCACCAAGGCCGACCTTGCCGGGTATACCGTGGCGGAGCGTGAACCGGTGCGTGGCGAATATCGGGAATTCGACATCGTCACGATGCCACCGCCCAGCTCTGGTGGCGTACTACTGGTGCAAATGCTCAACGTGCTTGAGCAGTTCAATTTGCGTGACTCGGGTTTCGGCAGTGCTCGCACGATTCACGTAATGACCGAAGCGATGCGTACGGCCTACGCCGATCGCTCGCAGCACCTGGGTGATCCGGATTACTACGAGCCGGACTATGGTTGGTTAATGAGCCCGGCGTATGCACGGGAGATCGCTGAGCAGATAGACGTCGATCAGGCGCGACGCTCTGAAGACGTCGCGCCGGGTGTCAATCAAGGTTACGAAAGTCCCGACACCACGCATTACAGCGTCATGGATGCGACCGGTAATGTCGTTGCCAATACCTATACACTGAATTTCAGCTATGGCTCAGGCATCACCGTTCCGGGTGCCGGTTTTCTGCTGAACAACGAAATGGACGACTTTTCGGCCAAACCCGGCACCCCGAACGGATATGGCTTATTGGGTGATGAGGCTAATGCGATTGAGCCGGGCAAACGTCCGTTGTCCTCGATGACGCCGACGATCGTATTCCGCAATGGCGAGCCGTTTCTGGTGACGGGCAGCCCAGGCGGTAGTCGTATCATTACGACGGTGTTGCAGATTGTGTTGAACGTCATAGAACACCAAATGTCGGTGCTGGATGCCGTCGATGCCCCGCGTTTTCACCATCAATGGGAGCCTGATGCGGTGTTCTTTGAGGCGGGATTCAGTCCGGATACGCTTGCGTTGCTGGAGTCCATGGGTCATGAGGTCGACACGCGTAGGCGCACGATGGGCAGTGCCCAGTCGATCTTGTTTGACGGTAAGTATTTCCGTGGTGCAGCCGATCCGCGTCGTCCAGATGCATTGGCGGTTGGACCGCAAGGGCTGGATTGTCGCACCAGCAGTGTCGCCTGTTCGTATTGACCGATGTCTGAGTTAACCCTTAGAAATGTCGCGATCATCGCGCACGTTGACCATGGCAAGACCACTCTGGTCGACCAGTTGCTGAAGCAGTCCGGTACCCTCGACGAGCGGGCGGATGTCCCGGACCGGGTGATGGACTCGAATGAGCTTGAGCGCGAACGCGGCATCACCATCTTGTCGAAAAACACTGCGATTCGTTGGGACGACTGGCGTATCAACATCGTTGATACGCCGGGTCACGCCGATTTTGGTGGTGAGGTGGAGCGCGTGTTGTCGATGGTCGATAGCGTGTTGTTATTGGTGGACGCGGTCGAGGGACCGATGCCACAGACTCGCTTCGTAACGGCCAAGGCATTCGCACGCGGCTTTACGCCATTGGTCGTCATTAACAAGATCGACCGTGATGGTGCGCGGCCGGATTGGGTATTGGATCAGACCTTTGATCTATTTGATCGTTTGGGTGCGACTGATCAGCAACTTGACTTTCCGGTGGTTTATGCGAGCGGCCTGGCAGGCTATGCGGGCAATGACACCGATGTGCGTGAGGGCGATATGAAGCCCCTGGTCGATGCCATTATCGAGCACGTCCCGCCGCCGGATGTCGATCGCAGTGGTTCATTGCAGTTGCAGGTGTCGACACTGGATTACGATCCCTACGTCGGCGTGATCGGTATCGGTCGTGTCAAGCGAGGCGAGGTCACCCCGGGCGAGGCGCTGACAGTGGTTGATCAGCACGGTGGTGAGCGTCATGCGCGGATTCTCGAGCTTTACGGGTTCCATGGGTTGACGCGACAAAAAGCCGAGCACGCCCAGGCCGGGGATATTGTTGCGTTCAGTGGCATCGATCCGTTGTCGATTTCCGACACGCTGTGTACCCGCGGCTTCGGAGAAGCGTTGCCAGCACTCAGTGTCGACGAACCAACGATCAGCATGACCTTTCAAGTCAATAAATCACCACTGGCAGGTCGCGATGGCAAATTCTTGACCAGCAGACAAATTCGCGAACGTTTGGACCAGGAGCTCAAACACAATGTCGCGTTGCGGGTTGACGCACTCGAAGATCCCGACAAATTCAAGGTGTCGGGTCGTGGTGAGCTACATTTGTCAGTATTGATTGAAACTATGCGCCGCGAAGGTTTTGAGTTGGCCGTATCGCGCCCGGAGGTCATTGAAATCGAGCAGGACGGTGAGTTGCTTGAACCGTTTGAGTTGCTGACCGTCGATTTTGATGACGAGCACCAGGGTGCAGTGATGACCCGTCTTGCTGATAGGAAGGGAGAGCTGTTGGCGATGACAGCCGAACAGCAGGGCCGGTCCAGACTCGAATACCGAATTCCTTCTCGCGGTTTGATCGGCTTCAGAACCGAGTACCTCAGCGCGACCGCTGGCAGCGGTCTGATCTATCATGTGTTTGATCGGTATGCGGCACGCATCGGTGGCGCTATCGCGCAACGTAACAACGGTGTGCTCGTCTCCAATGTCGCCGGCAAGTCGTTGGCCTATGCGTTGTTTAATCTGCAGGAGCGTGGCCGGCTGTTTGTCGACCACGGTACCGAAGTCTATGAGGGTATGATCGTTGGCATTCACAGTCGCAACAATGATCTGATCGTCAATCCGACCAAAGCCAAGCAGCTCACCAATATTCGTGCAGCAGGCTCTGATGAGAATCTGTTGCTGACACCGCCGGTACGGTTTTCGCTCGAGCAGGCGCTGGAGTTCATCGACGACGATGAGTTGGTTGAGGTAACGCCGTCGTCGGTTCGGTTGCGCAAAAAGCTGCTGAAGGAATCTGATCGTAAGCGTGCTGCTAGGCAGACCAGTGTCTAGCTGGTAACACGCTGCATCTCGAACTAGACTGCTGGCAGGTCGTCCGGGGGGAATTGCATGAGTGAGTCACAGGTCGACATCGCGTCAACCGAACAACCCAGCGTATCCGGTAAAGCATATTTTGCGCTTGCCATGCTGGTCATCGTTTACACGCTTAATTTTATTGACCGGCAGATCATCTCAATCCTGCTGCCATCCATTCAGGCGGAATTGAGTATTGCGGATTGGCAGGCGGGCTTGCTGGCAGGCGCGTTCTTTGCGTTGTTTTATTCTACGCTGGGGATTCCGATTGCGACGATTGCGGATCGCGGCAACCGACGTAACCTGATCGCCTGGGCGCTATTTAACTGGAATGGTAAGACCGCGTTCTGCCGTATGGCGCAGAACTTTTGGCAGTTGGCACTGGCCAGAATTGGCGTGGGCGTCGGCGAGGCAGGGTGCAGTCCCCCGGCGCACTCACTGATCTCCGACTATTTTCCGCCCGCCAAGCGCGCAACAGCGCTCGGCATCTACTCGTTGGGTATCTCGCTTGGGATCATGTTTGGTTTGTTCCTGGGCGGCTACATTGATGATCTGTACGGCTGGCGAATGGCCTTCTTAATTGTCGGATTACCGGGGGTCGTGCTCGCCATACTGTTCCGCGTCACTGTCTGGGAGCCACCGCGAGGTTTGTCGGAGTCCCAACGTGTGTCTGCCGCTGCCGCACGGCCGCGTGTCATCGATACCATGCGCTTCCTGATGCGGCGTCGCTCCTTCGTACATGCAGCGTTCGGTGCAGCGTTGGCGGCGTTTACAGGCTACAGCGTTGCCACTTTTTTTCCGACATTCCTGGCGCGTTCGCACGGTATGAGTTCGAGTGAGATTGGCTTATGGCTCGGGCTGATCTTAGGTTTGGCGGGCGGTGCCGGTATTTTTGCTGGCGGTTTTTTTGCTGATTTGTTCGGACGTGCGGATGCGCGCTGGAAATTGTGGACCAATGTAGTGGCCGGGCTTGTGACCGTACCATTTAGCATTGGTGTCTATCTGGTCGATGATGTGCGTGCAGCGTTATTGATCTTCGTGATCCCGGCGTTCTTGAGCAATTTTTATCAGGCGACGACGTTCGCGCAGGCGCAGAGCCTTGTGAACTTGAGGATGCGTGGCGTATCAGCGGCAGTACTGCTGTTAGTCATTAACCTGGTTGGCTTGGGTATGGGGCCGCCATTGACCGGTGCGCTATCGGATCTGTTGCAGCCAACATTTGGCAACGACAGTATGCGCTATGCGTTGTTTTCTCTGGTGCTGGTCGGATTGTGGAGCACGTTTCATTACTGGCGCGCAGGTCAGTATCTACCGGCAGATTTGGCTCGTGCTGATGATCCCGACTAGTAACCGAAGGCGTTAGGAGTCGCTTTGATCCGGATGCGCCAGTGCGAACGCGTCAATCTCGTTTAGCGATGCGTCTATAGCCACCAATTTTGGGAAGGCGGACAAGTCGGTATTGAAGCGTCTGGCGTTATAAACCTGCGGTACCAACGCTACGTCAGCGTAGGTGGGTGCATCGCCGACGCAATACCGATTATTTGACGATGAGCTGGATAACGCGGATTCAATCGCAGCGAAACCCTGTGAAACCCAGTGGCGATACCAGTCGCCGACTTGGTCGTCATTCGCACTCAGCGTATCGCGTAAATATTTAAGTACCCTCAGGTTGTTCAACGGGTGGATATCACATTCGATGATATTGGCTAGCTGACGTACCTGTTGTCTTCGTCTTGGATCGGAGGGCAATAACGCCGGTTGCGGGCATTGCTCTTCCAGATATTGAAAAATGGCCGGCGTCTGAGTCAGCGTGAGGTCGTCAATTTCAAGTACCGGTACCGCGGCCATAGGGTTGATCGCTGTGAACTTGTCTTCATGTTGCGCGCCCTGCGCAAGGCTGACCTTGATCGTCTCGTATTCCAGGCCCTTCAGGTTCAGCGCAATCCGCGTGCGGTAACTGGTTGAGGATCTGTAATAGCCGTACAGGCGCAGAGAGCCGGGCATCGGTGTCACTCGGTCAGATTAAATTCGAGTCTGACTCGAGCTCGCTTGCTGGCGCTCGGATCGGTTTCGGACAACGGTTGGTAGCGCCAACTCTCGACGGCGTTGACCGCCGCTTTGTCAAATACACTGCCAGGTTCACTGGCAACGGCCACAACATCACTTGTGCGACCATCTGCCTGGACCAGAAACTCAACATCGACCCAACCTTCGAGATTGCGGCGCAATGCCGTGCTCGGGTAGCGAGCACCCGGCGTTTCCAACGCAATGAGTTCATATTCGGGTTCGACCGGCTCCGGTTCGCTGGCGACGACATTAGCCGGTGGCTCTGACAGCGCTTGCTGTTGCTCGGCGGCTGCGATTGCGGCATCAATCTGTCCGCGCAGATTCGATATGTCCGATTCGTTGGCACCCAATTCGGCCGCTGCCGCTAACTGCGTTAGCGCAACATCAGTATCGCCGGTTGCGATCGCAGTGCGCGTTTGTGCTAGCAATAATGAACCGATGAATTGTAGGCCTTGCGTGGCGATCGCATTGTCTGGATCAGTTGCCAGAGCCGCTCGATAATAGTCCGCTGCACTATCGTCTGTCGGTGTAATCAGGTTGCCTGCGGCAACGCGAGCGTTAGCAGTATTGAGTAGTAATTGCAGCTCGGCAGAGGATTGCGTCGGCGCCGCAGCGTCGCTTGTGGTCGCAGACTGCGTCGGTTCAACGCGCTCAGGTCCGCTCGTCGAGGGCTGTGACGCGACCGGTTCATCTGTGGTTTGCGTTGGCGCGATATCCGCAACGGCCGGATCGGACGCAGGACGAGTAGTACGCGTCGCCGCCGATGTAGTTGCGGTCCCTGCGTTGTTGGTGAGCGACGTTTGGACGTTGCGCGACTCGCGCGCGCTGTTCAATCGATTGTCGAGCGCATTCAGTACCCCTGCGTCGACTGTGCCGGACTGGCGTAACCGGTCAATTCGAAGCTCTGCACCGGTGATATCACCGTTGGTCAGCAGTACATCGATTTCGGTGAGTTCACGACGTGCGGTCTCTTTCGACAGCTCTCGATTCAGGAAGGCCAGTCGCGGGTGATTGGGGACACGGGAGTTCAACACCTGAAGCGTGTCACCGGCATTGGCGAGATTGTCATTGAGAAGATCTGTTTCGACACCGTCGAAAACCTGTTCCAGAATGGACTCAAGGCGAACTTTGGCAACGTTGTTGTCTGGTGCGTTTGCCAGAGCACGTGCGTAATGCAGCACGGCGTTGTCATCCGCTGGGCTGATCAGTCGGTCTTGTGCCACCGCCCGATCGCCGAGCCGCAATGATTCTTCGATACTGGGTTGTTGAACCGCAACCTGTGCCTCGGCAGAGCGTGACGTGTCAGTTGTCTCGGGTTCCGAAGACCGACTCATCATGAAGACCACTGCGGCAACGGCGACTCCCGCCGCTGCAAACACCAATGGCGACAGTCCGCCGAGTCGTTCGAACAAACCGGGTTCTTCGTCATCGTCCAGTGAGGGCATGGCGATGTGAGTCGTCTTGCGCAGGTCCGTCGTCTTGAACAAATCCGAATCAAACGTGACGCCGCGAATAATGCCGGTTTCGGTCATTTTCTTATCGACGTCATCCGCAGACAGTGGCACATCGGTTTGTGCGAGTGTCAGATGCTTCTTTGCCGATGCTTCAATCGCTAAACGTGAGCGTCCCGGGCTAATCGGCTTGAGCAGGAAACGATAAACAAGGCCATCGCTGATTAGCCCCATCATCTTTTCGCCTTCCTCGCGGCGCCCGGCAACGATAGTCACCAATGACGGCATGTGTCGTCGCAGTTGGGTCGTAATAGTCTTCACGTCACGAACCGCGACTGCCGCATCGGTCAGCAATACACCACAGCGGCCTTCGCGAACGATGTCGAGTGCTTGCTGCAGATTCGGTGCGTGGTTGACCACGTGCGACGAGCCGGTCGCGGCTCGAATCGTTTTCAGAAAACTGGCGTCATTGGTCAGGACGAGAATTTCAACGTCGCTGAGCGATGCAGGGCTGGTCCGACTGGTGTCGTTGCCAGCACCCGGCTCGAGCATCGGAATGTTTGAGCGCGTGGCACTCAGGTCTGCTTGCGGTATTGCGGACTGCGCGGCGGGGGCATTCGCATTATGCAAGGCACCGCTGTCGTTGGCGGACTGAGTTGGGATGGGTTCTGCAGCAGGATTCAGAGTTTGATGAATCGCTGCGAGAATATCGTGGATGTCCGCGCTTGGGCGCAAGATTTTGTTCAGGTGACGCACATTGACGAGCGCGGCTCGATCGTCGTCCGTCATGTTTTCCGAGGACAGCAGAATACCGATGGTCTCGGGGGAGCGACGTTTTGCTTCCTTGAGTGCCTCCTGGCCGCTCATACCCGGTAAATCCTGAGCTGAGACAATCACATCGATTGGCGTGATGCCCAGTGTGGTGAGAGCCTCAGTACCGGATGCAGCCATATGTACCGAGAAGTCTTCGCCAAGCAGCCGCGCGCAGGGCTCCATTAGCGATGGCTCCGGGTGCAAGAACATGACTTGTGTCTTGAACTGGTCGATCATTGTCGCGGGATATCCGGTCGTTCCTTGAAATCGCGGTTTCTTTAGGCTCTTATGCCCCGGATTCAGTATAGGGGTTCAGTTGCCACGAGACAGCGTCTGCACATACCCGAGGTGCAGAATTGTGACCAATTCCACATAAGCTGGGGCTTGGAACCCCGCGTTAGTGAGAACTAGCGCTCATCGGTGTTCGAGGATTGCGCATTTGTGCGCGTTTTCACCTCGGTTGCCAACTGCGAAATCGCGTCCGCGCGAGTCAGTACCGTCTGACGTTTGGAGCCCAGGCGTCGCATCGCAACCGTGTCTTCCTCGACTTCACGTTTGCCGACCGCCAGGATCACCGGCACCTTTGCGAGCGAGTGTTCACGTACCTTGTAGGCAATTTTTTCATTGCGCAGGTCGGTTTCGGCATCGACACCGGCCTCGACCAGTTCGCGGGCGACCTGTACGGCAAATTCATCACCGTCTGATGTGATCGTGGCCACTACAACCTGTAGTGGCGCAAGCCACAGCGGCAAATTGCCTGCAAAGTGTTCGAGCAAAATCCCTGTGAAGCGCTCTAGCGAGCCAAACATCGCTCGGTGCAACATGACCGGTACATGTTTGTTGCCGTCCTCGCCGACGTAGCTGGCGCCCAGACGGCCGGGCAGATTCAGGTCTACCTGCAAGGTGCCACATTGCCAGTCGCGGCCGATCGCATCGCGCAACACGAACTCCAGTTTCGGGCCGTAAAAGGCACCTTCTCCAGGGTTATGGGTGTATTCCAGTCCGGCAGATTCAAGTGCCGCAATCATAGCCTGTTCGGATTGGTCCCAAACGCTGTCCTCACCGACGCGGACCTCGGGACGGTCGGAGAATTTGATGCGGATGTCATCGAAGCCGAAATCGCTGTAAATCGATAAAATGTGCTTTGCAACGGCAATCGATTCGTCCTTGATCTGCTCCATGGTGCAGAAGATGTGCGCGTCATCCTGGGTGAACGCGCGCACACGCAGCATGCCGTGCATGGCCCCCGATGGCTCATAGCGATTCACGGTACCAAACTCGGCCAGTCGCAGCTGTATCTCGCGATAACTGTTGATGCCTTGTTTGAATACCTTTACGTGGC
>JBCCZN010000017.1:0-23956 GCA_039187375.1 Pseudomonadota bacterium | reverse complement strand
ACACGAGCGACACGCCTGAGGAGGCTTCCCGGCGCCCGACTGAGGCGGTACTCGCCGCGACACCCAGTGGCTCGCTGAGCGATATCCGCATGCCGGATGAAACGGGTACCGAGCGTAATTTAGGCGAATGGAATGGCAAGCCCAGACTAATCAATTTTTGGGCCACCTGGTGCGCGCCGTGCCTGCGAGAAATTCCCTTACTGAAGGCGTTGCAGTCCGAGGGGTCGCCACCGGGACTTCAGGTGATCGGGGTAGCGATGGACGAATTGGAAGCCGTCTCGACATTTGCCGAACAAATGCAGTTCAACTATCCGATCGTTGTCGGCGACCAAGGCGCGCTGCAAATTGCAGAGCGCTTTGACATGGATGTGATGGCACTGCCATTCACATTAATTGTGTCGTCTCAGGACGAGCTCATCACCGCAGAGCTGGGTGAGATTGACGAAACCGAGGCCGAGGAGATGCTCAGCGTGCTGACGGAATATGAACAAGGGCTGCTCACGCTAGAGGACGCGCGCACGCTTCTGGCACAGTGACCATCGCAGTCCCGCATCAGTAAGCGTGACCGTGCATCGGGCGTACCACGTACACCAAAACCCGTGCTCGCGGTATTAGTATCGCGTCAGCCTGCAGCTTCGACCACATCGGCGTAGAACGGCCTCAACAACGCCAGCAATCGGTTTTGCACGGGTATCGGTACCGAGTGCACCTGCAGCGAATCCGTCAACGACTCGACCATCACATTGAAGTGCGCACGGTTGATGCCCAGGCCACGATGCGCCTTGCGCATGTCGGCACCGGTGTAATGACACGGCCCGCCGGTGATGTGGCACAGGTGCGCTGTCAACTGACCGTGCAGTCGATCCAGATCGACGCCTTCGAAGTACTGACGCGTGCGCGCATCACGCGACACTAAAAACAACATCTCGTCGAGTATCGAGGCAATTCCCGCCTCTTCTCCAAGTTCGTCATATAGCGATGCCGGCGGCACACTCACGCAACCGCAAACGATGCTCGCAACAATCAACGCGCAAACTACACGCATCAAAAACTCCCTTGAATCGACAGGTACAGACCTTTTTGATTCGGAATCGTCGATACCGTACCCAGATTCACCCAGGCTGCTGCCAAAGCGATCTGTTTGTTCGGTACGAAACCGATAAAGACATCGGTCCAATCATCGGACGCCGCCGCGCTGAGATTGTCCGTTTGCTGCCGGTATTCAATGCCGACAATGACATCTTCATCCAGAAAAACACCCACACTAGCCTCCGCTAACCAATCCGGACTGTCCGAGCGATCACCACCAAACCCGAGTAAGCCGGCATCGTTTGCACTCGACCGACGCAGCGTGCCGTTGACCACCAAACGTCGACCGAATGGGCCGTCCAACCACAGCCGTGTCGCCGACAGATACACATCGACGCCACTATCATCGACCGCTCCAACGCTTAGTGGAAGGGCTGGCGTCAGGTTGGATTTAAATTGCACGCCAACGGCGATCTGTGGCCAGTTCCCATACACCAGATCGCCCGCGACCCGAAGCTTGGCAGAAAAAATGTTCTGTCTGATCTCTGTACCAGCCGCGAGCCCGAGATCGTCGGCCAACGTCGGCAGCTCTAGTGTTTGTTGCGCAACACTCATCTCAATTCGATTGCGCCAACCGATCGCAGCACCAATCACACCAAGACGATAGTCCCCGGTATCCAGCCAAGTCATTGCCAGCGTTGCGCCCCATTCGTCCTCGGCGCCGTAGCCTGCAATGACGGCCCACGGTGTCATACCACCGCCGGCACCGCCCTCAATCGGCATCAAGCCGCCGGTCGCCAGTTGGCGGCCGTCAGCAGCCACCTGTGCTGACAGCGCCACGCACACGACAAATATCCAGGGCTTAACCGACATCCATGTATACCCCGGTACGCTCGAGATCGGCGGTCAACACGGGTGAGTTACAAGCCACCCAATCCGCAACGAGCTCGGCCTTTAGTGGGCGACTGAGCAAATACCCCTGCGCCACATCACAATCCAGCTCGAACAACGTATTCCACATGCTGAGCGTTTCGACGCCCTCGGCCACCACGCTCAGATTAAGGCTGTGTGCCAGACTAATAATCGAACGCAACAGATTGATCGCATCCGCATCATTCTCACGCGCCAATACAAATGACTTGTCGATCTTCAATTGCGATGCAGGCAGCGATCCGAGTTGCGCCAGTGATGATTGGCCGGTACCAAAATCGTCGATCGCAACGGTAAACCCAAGGCTCTTCAAATGTGACAGGACAGTGCGTGCCTGCTCGGTGTCCACGATCACCGCACTCTCGGTGACCTCGAGCGTGATCTGGTTGGCGCCAACATCGAATCGCTTGCGCAATTTTTCGAGTGTCTCGACAATTTGATCATCCGCCAGATCCATCGCCGACAGATTGATCGCAACGGTCAGATCCAGCCCCTCTTTTTTCCAGTCAGCCAACTGTCGGATCGCGGCTTTGAGCACCCATCGTGTCAATGGCCGAATCAGGCCGGCATTCTCAGCGATGGTGATGAACTCATCCGGTCGAATACGTCCCAGTCGCGGATGTGTCCAACGCACCAACGCCTCGACGCTGCTGCAGGTACGTGTGCGCATATCAACCTTGGGCTGGTAATGCACCGTCAGTTGATCTTCGGCGATGGCTTGGCGCAGATCATTGGCAATCGCCAGCCGCCGGCGTTGTTCCTCATCCTGACCGTTACGATACAGTGCGATGCGCTGCACATTAGCAACCGCGTTGCCAAGTGCAATCTCGGCGCGTCGAAACAACTCCGATGAGTGATTACCATGCTCCGGTGCAAGCACCACGCCAATAGCTGGCGCAGTTTCTGCCTTCACACCATCAATATCGATCGGCACCATCAAGGTATCGCGCACGCTGACCGCAAACGCAGCGGTTTCCTCCACTGTCTTGGATGGTCTGACCAACGTAAAGTCGCCACTACCGGTTCGGCCAACGAAGTGTGATGAAGCCGACTGATTCAAGCGCTTGGCAATGGCGCGCAACACCGCATCACCATATTCGCGACCCAGTGTTGAGTTGATTTCCCGAAACCGGGTCAACCGGATACACAGAATAGCCGCGTCCGAGAGCTTGGGCAGGAACAGGTCGATACGCTTCATCAATTCGTCGCGGTTCAACAAGCCAGTTAATCGGTCGTGGGTTGCCTGACGAATGATGCGCGCTTCACGCTCACGAATACCCTCGCGCATATCGCCAAGTGTCTCGTAGAGCTTATGAAATTCATCCTTGCTGTCCATCAATGGACCACGTGAATAGTCGCCTGACTGGATCCGGCCTACCGCACGCATCAAAAAACGCAGTGGTCGTGTGATGCGTCGCGATAGCGCAATGGAAACGAGGATCGATCCAAAAATAGAGAATCCAAAAATGGCAGCCAGCTGCCATTGCAACTGCCGGTACGCCGCCAGCATTTTATCCATCGGCAACTGCATGACGGCCAAAACATCAACATCTGAACCAACAGATGCGGTGCGCGTCAGCCAATCCCGACTCAGGCGTTCGCCATTGCCCAGATAGGCTTTAGCGGCGGCAAGATCGGTGGCGACGAATATCTCACGCAGGCCGTCCTCGCCGATCGTCGCCGTAAATGCCACCTCAACCCCGCTCAGCGATGACAATTCGCCGGCCAATGCGCCATCAATCGCGAAACCGATACACACCCAGCCAATTTGCTGTGGCGCTAAAACCGGTGCGATCACCAACTGATACAACTTGCCGTCGAGTAACTTGACCACATTCGGCTGCCCACCTTGGGCGTTGCGCGTGATCAGTCGTGGATAGGGAAACTCCTGGTCCGCGAGCGAGGCCAGTGTCGAAGACGTCACATGCCCTTGCAGATCTAGAACGAGCATCAGATCGGCGCGGATACGGGCACTATGGTTGAGCAACATCGAGTCAATCGTCTCGCGCTCGCCAGTCGCGACCGCGCGACGGAACCCGAAATCGCTAACCAGTGTGTTGACCGAATCCGCCAACATTCCGCTGCGCGACGATACCAATTGCAACAGCACGCGCTCACCGGTTTGCATGCGTGACTCTGCCGTTGCCATCGCTTGATGACGCGTGGTGGTCAACACCGCCACCAAAATAACCAGGCCTGGAATGACGACCAGTCCGACGAGCAGAGTCAATAGCTTTTTCTGAAAGCTGTTATTCACGACGTACCGATCGACGCTGACGCCGTGTTTTTGTGGCCGGCCGAGCAGGCAGGATGACGTCGTCACGCATTACCAGAACTATGTGCGAACCGGGGTCGGCGTCACCCAGTCCGGTTGGTGATACAGCGTGCGGATGCCAGACAGCGACGGAGTCGGGCACCGCGTCTGAGTCAACCGCCACAGTGCCATTTCGGTCGGTGATGCCCAGTCGTCGACCGGTCACCACGTAAACCCAGGCAATCATCCAGTCGTGTACGTTACAACCCAGCGTCACGATGCCAGGACGATCGAAAACGACCGGCGTTGCTTGATCGCCATGATATAGCTCGAGCTCGAACGTCTTGGCCGGTGAGAACGAATAGACGTGATGGCGCAGTTTGTCTTGATTCGGAAACGCGATTTCGGCGCCGACGCGGATTAGGGAGTAGCGCGGCTGGAACTCCTGCCCACGCTGGGCAATGAACGCACCGCTGGATGCGTCGTCATCTGCCTGCGGGATGAACACCGCCGCGCCGACCACCGGATTGCCGTTCTGGTCGACGACGCGGATCGGTTGCTCACCAGCAATTGATGACGCTGAAATAAGCGATACACACGCAGCCAACCAGCGTGATGTCACGTATCTGCAGCTCGATCGCCCTGGCATCCCTGCGCCTCCATCAGTGAACCGGCTCACCAGGCGCGGTGATGCTCAGTCTCGAACGTCAGAAAGGTAGCGGCAAAGCGCGGTGCAACTTTACGTTAATCGCGTATCCAGCCAATGACGCAAATCAGCGAATACGCTGTCGCGTTGTGGCTCGTTGAGGATCTCGTGAAACAGTCCTTGATAACGCTTGATGGTCTTGTCGTCACTGGCCGCGCACTCGAAAATCAGATCCGAGCCTGCCGGTGCGGTTAACCGGTCAGCGGTGGCATGCATCAGCAATAATGGCAGTACAAATTCCCCGGCACGCGATTGTAGCGCTGTCATCGCGTCAAACAGCTCACAAGCCAGTCTTGCGGAGATCTTCCCGTTGTACACCAACGGATCCGCGAAGTAGGCATCCACAACAGCCTGATCAGTGCTAATCGCCGTACCGTCCAACGCCAGTACGCCGGCAGCCGGAAATAGCGCAGAGACTAATCGCAACACCCAGCGCTGAAGGGCGGGTGGCGGATCCGGTGCGATAACCGCCGGGCCGGACAAGATCAATCCGGCATAACGCTGCGGATGGCGCAGCGCACTGTGTGCGGCGATCAAACCACCCATACTGTGCCCGAACAAATACACAGGCACCGTCGCAGCAGCACCCACCTCTTTAAAAAGCGCATCGACGCCTTCCAGATAGTCGCCAAAACGATCCACAACACAACGCGCGCCTGGCGATTTACCGTGGCCCAGATGATCGAGTGCCGCGACATCGACGGACATCGAATTAAGCTGTGACGCAAACCATTGATAACGGCCGCTGTGCTCGGCCAGGCCATGCGCGATCAGCACGACGGCCCTGGCAGTGCCATCGCATTCCCAATGCTTGAAATGCAGTTGATTGGCCAGCTCGCCCTGAATCAGTGTCATGTCGCTTGCCCCAGTGTTTGAAGAAACAACCGCCGTACATCAGCGACATGCTCCTCTATGGTTTCGGCACGCCAGTTGCTGGTGTCGACCGGCGGCAGGACCTCAACCCCGACGGTCGCCGGGTGAAACAAAAAATCGCCCTTCGGCGAGACATCCAGGGCGTTCTTGATCACAATCGGTACGATTGGCACGCCGGCCTGCATCGCCAGGTGAAAAGCGCCTTTCTTGAACGGTCCTAGCTGCGTCGTCACCGTGCGTGTCCCCTCCGGTGCGATCACCACCGACTTGCCTTCGATAGTGATTGTGTCGACCAACCGGCGCATTGACTCGACCGCCTTGTGTGCATCGGACCGATCAATCATTACCGTGCCCGCCATCTGCATGATCTGACCAAGTACTGGGACACTCGCGATTTCTTTTTTGCCAACGCCCGCGATATCGCGACGCAGTAGTCGCGCCATGATGACCACGTCCGCCTGGCTTTGATGATTAAAGACAAACACTGCAGGTCGGTTCTCCCACAGGTGATGCTCACCGGTAACCGCTAGGTTCAATCCGATGAATGCGCTGGCAACATCGGCAAACATCGACATCGAGAAATTTTGGCCCTCGGTTCGCGAGCCGGTCAGTGCCCAGATGGGCAAGCCAGCCAGAAACGATGGCACCATACTGCCGGTCGCACCCAGCGTACGCAGTACATCCGACGCACGGGGTCGACCGCGGCTGGCAAATCGTCTGACTGGCCAACCCCGATCCTCGGCGACCTCGACCAGTTTGTTGTTGGGGTTTAACGGTCTTGGTCTGCCGACGCGTTCAAGCAAGGCCAAATCGTCGTGGCTGTCCGAATAGAAATAGCTGTCATCCAAATCCAGATCATACTGCTGCGCCAGCATTTCGGCGGCGCTCACCTTGCCGGGCCCAAAGCAGGTCGGCTGCACGATATTGCCAGTGAAATGGCCGTTTTCAGTTTCCAGCTCACTGCAGAGAACGTGTTCGATCTCCAGCTCATCCGCCGCTGTTTGTACCTGGAATCGGGTCGCCGACGAGACGATTGCAACGGTGTGACCCGCACGCTTATGCGCCTCAACCAATGCGCGCGCCTCCGGATAAATGACCTTAGCAATGCGCTTGTTGAACACCTCGCGACCCATCTCTTCCAGATGGCTTTCCGGCATGCCCTGTAAGAGCCTGGCACTGGCCAGCAACAGCCCGGAAAAGCCGACGTTTCCAAGCCCATAACCCGCACCGGTCATCGCAAGTTTGGCAACCTCGGCTCGCGAGATTTCACCGCGTCGCAACTGCTCACGAAAAAACGCGAACACCGAAAACCCAGCAATCAGGGTGCCGTCGAAATCGAACAACGCTGCTATGTGCGAGCCCTTGGGACCCTCGTCCACATCGCGCGTCACCCGTGCATACAGTTTCATCGTTGCCCCTCCAGCGCATCCAGTGCCTGCACCAGATCCTGAAGCAGGTCTTCAAAGCGCTCAATACCGACCGACAAGCGCAGCAAATTGTCCGGAATCGGACTGGACGGCCCTTCAATCGACGCGCGGTGCTCAACCAGACTCTCAACGCCGCCGAGTGATGTGGCACGAATGAACACCTGCAACTCACCGACTACACGCAATGCGGCCTCGGCACCGCCGTGGACTCGCAACGACAACATATTGCCGAAACCGTTTTGCATCTGTCGGCTGGCAATCGCATGACCCGGATGATCTGGCAGGCCCGGATAATCGACACCCTCAATCGCCGGATGGTGATTCAACGCAGTTGCCAGGCGCATGGCGTTGTCGCTGGCTCTTTGCACGCGGACAAACAGCGTGCGCATGCCGCGTTGCAATAGCCAGGCCTCGAACGGCCCGGGTACCGCGCCGCCCTCGCCGCGCTCACGCAGAATGTGTTGCCAATACTGCGATTCTGCATCGCGACAAGCCAGCGCACCGGCCAGTACATCGCTATGGCCATTCAGCGCTTTAGTCGCTGAGTGCATGACAATATCGGCACCGAGTGTCAGCGGCTGCGTATGTACCGGTGTGGCCACCGTCGAATCCACGGCCAACAGTGCGCCGACCTGATGCGCCACATCGGCCGCCGCAGCGATATCGATAACATCCCAGGTTGGATTGGTCGGCGACTCGATCCAGACCAGTCGGGTTTGATCTTCTCGCAACGCATCGCGCAATGCATTAGGGACAGACGCATCGAACAGCGTCAGCGCTAATCCCCAACGCTCGCAAAACTCAACCAGCCACTCTCGCAGTCCCCAGTACATCACTGCCGGAGCAACCACATGATCACCTGGATTTAATACACGAAACACAGCGGTCGCCGCCGCCATGCCCGAGGCGAACAGTCGCGCATCGGCAGCTGCTTCCAGCGCAGCCAGCATTGACTCTGCCGTCTCGTAGGTTGGGTTTTGGTCGCGTGTATAACTGTGCGCTGAATTGATCAGTGCGTAGTGCTCATCACGGGCATAGGTTGTCGAGGCCTGGATTGGCGGCATGACGCCGCCCGTGCGTTCATCCGGCGCATGCATGCCTTGCACGACGCGTGACTCAACGTGCATTGTGTCGGATTCGCTCATGCGCCGCAGTATACGGCAACACCGCCAAGCCGCACGCCTGAAACGAGAAGGGCGTTCGTGGCGCTGCTAGCCGGTCTGCTGTGCCGACGCCATCGCGATGCCTTCCACCGCATCCTCGAGCGCTTCACTGGCCGCTTCAAGGGCCGCTAGCGTCTCGTCGTCCGGCTGCCAGAAGTCACGATCACTAGCCTCGAGCAGGCGGTTTGCGAAACGACTGGATGCCGTCGGATTCAGTGCAGCGAGGCGATCACGCATTTCGGGATCCAGCAGAAACGTCTCGGTCAGTTTCTGATACACCCACGGCTGCACCTGACCGGTGGTTGCAGACCAACCCATGGTGTTAGTCATATGCACCTCGATCTGTCGTACGCCTTCATAGCCGTGCGCCAGAATACCTTCATGCCACTTGGGATTGAGCATGCGCGTGCGCGTTTCGAGCGCAACCTGTTCGGCCAGTGTACGTACTGCACCATCACCGCGTGTCTGGTCACCGATATAAACCGGTGGCGCGTCGCCGCGGCGGGCACGTTTGACCGCCCCGGTGATGCCGCCCAGCGTATCGAAATAGTTGTCAACCGTGGTGACGCCCAACTCGACGGAGTCCAGATTCTGATAGGTCAGCGTGACATCGGCCAGCACACTCTCGAGCAGCGCGGGTTTCTGCCGTGGCTGGCCGTCACAGCCATAAGCAAACCCCTTGCGGCGCGAATAGGTTTCGGCCAGCTCGTCTTCGTCCTGCCAACGCCCGCTTTCAATCAGGTGATTCACATTTGCACCGTAGGCGCCCGCATCATTGCCATAGACACGCAGCGCCGCCTCCTCCAGCGTGCAATCGTGTTGCTGCTGATAGGCCAATGCATGCTTGCGAACAAAGTTCTCTTCAATCGGTTCATCAGCGGATGCGGCAAGCAATGCGGCTTCAGCCAGTAACTTGATCTGCAAGGGCATCAGGTCGCGAAAGATGCCGGAGAGTGTCATGACGACGTCGATGCGCGGCCGCCCCAATTCGCTCAAGGGCACAAGCGTTGCACCAGCCACTCGGCCGTAGCTGTCAAACCGCGGCTGCGCGCCCAAAAGCGCTAACGCCTGTGCGATCGGACCGCCCTCACTTTTTAGATTATCCGTGCCCCACAACACCATTGCGACGGATTCGGGCAATACGCCATCACTGTCCTGATGACAGCGCAGTAATCGTTGCGCCTGACGTTGGCCATCGGCCACCGCGTACGCGGACGGAATTCTAAATGGGTCAAAGCCATGCAAATTGCGTCCGGTCGGCAACACTTCCGGAGTGCGCAGTACGTCGCCGCCCGGTGCTGGCGCGATAAAGCGACCGTCCAGCGCCTGCAGCAACGCATCCGCCTCGGGGTTTTCCTGCAATTGGCTATCGATCGTCTGCAATGTATCGATGAAACCTGCGTGCGCATCGTTTGCGGCGCGCCAGCGCTTCATCCTGGCCGCACTCAGCGTACCTTTGACCAAATCAGTGACGAGCTCCATATCCGCTGGTTGACCGGTTTCAGCGCTCACCATCGACGCCAGCAGGTCGATCCGCTCTGGTTCGGTCATCGCTTCACCCACCACGTGCATACCGTGTGGTATCAACGTGCACTCCAACTCGTGCAGCGAGTCGGCGACCTTGCGGATCAAGCCGTCGCACTCATCAGGCGTCCACTCCGGTGTCGCTGGCGTCAATTCAAGCGCCGCCGCCTGCGCTTGAATCAGCAACGCCAGCTCCATATCGACATCGGCAGCGGCGTCACGGCCACGCCAACGCTCAACGGTGTCGTGCAAATCCTGTAGCTCGCGATAGAGCCCGGCCTCCGTAACCGACGGTGTCATATAGCTGACCAGTGTGGCCGCACCACGACGCTTCGCAATTGCGCCTTCCGAGGGATTATTGGCCGCGTACAAATAAAAGTTGGGTAGATCGCCAATCAACCGCTCGGGCCAGCAGCCGCCCGACATTCCTGATTGTTTACCGGGCATGAATTCCAGCGCGCCGTGCGTACCAAAGTGCAATACGGCGTCAGCCCCAAAGTCCTCGCGCAGATAGCGATAAAAGGCAGAAAACGCGTGCGTCGGCGCCAAACCCTGCTCGAATAACAGGCGCATTGGATCACCCTCATAACCAAACCCGGGCTGCACCGCCACCAGCACGTTGCCAAATTGCTGGCCCAGCACAAGAATGGACTGGCCGTGAACCTGAGCGCGCCCTGGCGCCGCGCCCCACTGTGCTTCGATCTCTTTTAACCATCGTTCGCGCCGCACGTGTTCGTCGGCACTGATTAACGCATGCACATTGGCATCGGCGCCGTGAGCCGCCGCATTACCGGTCAGTATCATATCGCGCAGCGCATCGGTGCTATCGGGCAACTCGCCCACGTCGTAGCCACCCTCACGCATTTGCGTCAGCGTATTAAATAGCGACCCGAATACATCTAAAAATGCGGCAGTCCCGGCATTGCCCGCATTAGGCGGAAAGTTGAACAGAACAATCGCGACCTTGCGCTCGCGCCGACTTTGACGCCGCAGCGCGACTTGTCGCGCAACGCGCATCGCCAACGTCTGCGCCCGCTCCGGACAGCTATGCATGTCCTGCGGATTGTTGTCATGAGTGAATTCACACGCGCGCTCGCAGCCACCGCAAGTTGTCCCCGGTGCGCCTGCTCGGCCGCCAAATACCGTCGGACCAGTGGCGCCATCCAGCTCGGGGATAGCGATCATAATGGTGCTCTCAACCGGGCTCAGGCCACGCGTTGATCCACCCCATTGCTCCAACGTTTGAAACTCAACCGGATGCGCTGCCAGATACGGCACATCCAAACCAAGCAAGGTTTGCACCGCCGCTTCAGAGTCGTTGTAGGCCGGCCCGCCGACCAGCGAAAACCCGGTCAATGACACAATCGCATCCACGGCCGGCTGCTCGTCCTGCATGAAGAACTGCTCAATCGCCGGCCGCGCATCCAGACCGGCAGCAAATGCTGGCACCACCGTCAAGCCTTGGGCCTCAAGTGCGGCAATCACACCATCGTAATGCGCGGCGTTACCGCCCAGCAGATACGAGCGCAACAACAACACGCCAACGGTGCCACCGCTGTTTGCCTGCGTCGGCAGCGCACCGCGGTGGTCGGCAATACGGCCACTCATACATGGGTGGTATACACCGACATCCGGATATTCAATTGGCGGTTCGGCAGCACCCAACCCGTTCAGTGCAGTAGCCCGTTCTGTCTTGGGCACATAACGATGCAGCAGCATTCGCACCAGGTTAGTCATGTTCTCGCGTGAACCACCGAGCCAATACTGCAGCGCCAGGAAGTACGTGCGAACGTCCTGCGCGGTGCCCGGGATGAAACGCAGCAATTTCGGCACCCGCCGCAACATCTTCATTTGTGCCGCGCCACCGGATGGCGGCTTGTTGGTCTTGCCTTCCGAGCCAGCAGACTTGCCGCGCAGTTTTTTGAGCAGCGCCATCGGTCCGCTAGCCGGTCGTGACATATCAAACTCGCCAATGCGCGTGAGCGGCATCACTTCACTGGCGGACATCGCACACAGCATCGCATGGCAGTGATCACGCCGCGCCGTCAATGCATCGAGAACCGGCTCGAAATGCGCCTCCATGAACAACATGGTGACAATCACGATATCAGCGCGTGCGATATCCTGCCGGCAACGCTTCAGCTTGGATTCATCTTCGGCGTATTCCGATGCCGCATGCATCGTCAGTTGGACGCCAGGACATTCACGTGCAAGATCCAGCGCCGCGTGCTGCGTCGCGCTGGCCAGATGCGTGTCCATCGTAACGACGACCACTCTGGTTTTTTGCGGTTGTGCCGCGGTGTCTGCCGCTGCCCCCATAGGAACGCCTATGTTGCGTTTTTTGCCACTGGGTAATGTAAACAGGACACGCGTAAGCGTCAATTTTACTTGACAGTTTTGCTGGCACTGTCATACCGATCAGACACCCGGATACGGCGGTTCCGAAATTCCCGGTATCCAAGGATTGTGACTGTCAAATTGCTGCGAACCGGTTTAATATTGCGTCCATCTTCGGAGAACGTGACAAACAATGACAGCCGACGCCAAGACGATCGGGGTTTTGAACGGGCCCAATCTGAACCTGACCGGTCAACGTGAACCCGACCAATACGGCAGCCAGTCGCTGGATGACATCATCAGTGATTTACGAGCGCGCGCGCACGAACGCGGGTTTGAGCTGCAACATTGCCAAAGCAATGCCGAACACGAGCTGATCGATGCGATTCACGCTGCTGGCAGACACGCGACAACCGGCCTCATTATCAACGCGGGCGCCTACACGCATACCAGCATCGCTATTCGCGACGCATTACTGGCTGTCGCTGTGCCCTTCGTCGAGGTGCACATGAGCAACGTGTACGCGCGGGAGTCATTCCGACACCACAGCACACTGTCAGACATCGCCGCCGGCGTCATTGTCGGTCTTGGACCGCAGGGCTATGCGCGCGCGCTGGATGCACTTATAGAAAAGGCTGGTGGCTGAATCAGGCCTCCCGCTCACTAACGAAAAACAGGGGATCCGCAACCATGGACATTCGTAAAGTCAAAAAACTCATCGAGCTGCTGGAGGAATCCGGCATCGCAGAAATTGAAATCACCGAAGGTGAAGAGGCCGTGCGCATCAGCCGTTTCGTTAATGCCGCCAGCCCGTCGGTTGCCGTTGCACCGGTTGCTGCAGCACCTGCTCAGGTGGCAGCCAGTGCTGCGCCAGCGGCACCAACGGCTAGCCCACCTGCCGCGACCGAGGCCCTAGCGGATAGCTCGCACAAGGTCATCGCACCGATGGTCGGCACGTTCTACGCCGCCTCCTCACCCACCGCGGCACCATTCGTCAAAGTCGGCGACCGGGTGAAGTCCGGCGATACGCTGTGCATCGTTGAGGCGATGAAAATGATGAACCAGATCGAAGCCGACGCCGACGGCGTTGTCAGCGCGATCATGGTGCAAAACGGCGAGCCGGTCGAATATGGCCAGGCACTCGTCGCTATCGATACCCAAGCCTGACCGGAGCTCGCCATGCTGAGCAAGATCGTCATCGCAAACCGTGGCGAAATCGCGCTGCGAATCCTGCGCGCCTGCCGCGAATTGGGCATCAAGACCGTCGCCGTCCACTCAACAGCAGACCAGAGCCTGAAGCACGTTTTGTTGGCTGACGAGAGCGTGTGCATTGGACCGGCCAAATCGGTGGATAGCTATTTGAACAAAGCAGCGATCATCAGTGCCGCAGAGGTCACGGGCGCTGACGGCATTCACCCCGGTTACGGCTTTCTGTCGGAAAATGCCGACTTCGCCGACAGTGTCGAGAAAAGTGGCTTTACATTCGTTGGCCCCAAAGCTGACAGCATCCGTCTGATGGGTGACAAGGTCGAGGCCATTCGGGCGATGAAAGCCGCCGGCGTGCCGACGGTACCAGGCTCGGATGGCCCGCTCGGCGATGATCCGGACGAAAACCTGCGTATCGCACGTGAGATTGGCTATCCGGTCATTATCAAGGCCGCTGGCGGCGGCGGCGGTCGCGGCATGCGCGTGGTGCATACCGAGCCGTCATTAAACAGTTCGATCAGCCTCACCCGCGCCGAGGCGGAAGCCGCATTCGGCAATGGCATGGTCTACATGGAGAAATTTCTCGAAAAGCCGCGCCACATCGAGTTTCAGGTGCTGGCGGACGAACATGGCAATGCGGTGCACCTGGGCGAGCGTGATTGCTCAATGCAACGACGCCACCAAAAAGTGATTGAAGAGGCGCCCGCACCAGGATTGTCTGAGAATCTGCGCAACAAGATGGGCGAACGCTGTGCCCAGGCGTGTCTGGATATCGATTATCGCAACGCCGGCACGTTCGAATTCCTGTTCCAGGATGATGAGTTTTATTTCATTGAAATGAACACGCGCGTCCAGGTCGAGCATCCAGTCACTGAGCTGGTCACCGGAATCGACATCGTGCGTGAACAACTGGCGATTGCCTCGGGCGAGCCGTTGTCTTTCTCACAGGATGATGTGGCGATTCGAGGCCACGCCATTGAATGTCGTATCAACGCAGAAGATCCGAGCACGTTTATGCCCTCACCCGGCACCGTAGGTCTTTGGCATCCACCGGGTGGCCCCGGTGTGCGTGTGGACAGTCATGTCTATAACGGTTATGCGGTGCCGCCGTTCTATGACTCGATGATTGGCAAGTTGCTGACCTTTGGCGACACACGTGATGTCGCGATAGCCCGGATGCGTGGCGCATTAAATGAAATGGTCGTCGAAGGCATCAAGACCAACATCCCGCTGCATCAGGAAATTCTGCAGCACGCGGCGGTGGTTGCAGGCGGCACAGATATTCACTATCTGGAAAAACGCCTCGGCCTGAAATAGCCGCACATGCCCTGGCAACAGCTGACGTTCAGCGCAGAATCCCTGTCAGTGGAAGCGCTGGAGTCAGCGCTTCTCGAGGCGGGCGCGTTGGCGATCACCTATACCGACGCGGCCGACCAACCCATTTTGGAGCCGGCACCCGGTGAGACACCAATGTGGCACGACGCCCGCGTCACTGCCCTGTTCGAAGAATCACTGGCATACGAACGCATTGCGCTGACACTGTTGCAACATTTGCGACTGCCATCGCTGCCGCACATTGACGTTGAACTACTGCCAGATCGCGCTTGGGAGCGTGAGTGGTTGGCACGCTTCAAGCCGATGCAATTTGGTCAGAGACTCTGGGTCTGCCCAACCCATCGCCACGTGGACGCGAAAGATGCTGTGGTGGTCTCACTGGACCCCGGGCTCGCATTTGGCACCGGCACGCATGCGACCACCGCACTGTGTTTAGCCCGCCTTGAGCAATCGATCAACGGCGTGTCGAGCATGCTCGACTACGGTTGTGGGTCTGGCATTCTGGCTATCGCAGCGCTAAAGCTAGGTGTACCGAATGCTGTCGCTGTGGACATCGATCCACAAGCTATCACCGCCAGTCGCAATAACGCCGAACTCAATGGTGTTGAGGCTCGCGTGATGCTTGGAGAGGTTGCTCTGGCCGATGACACAACACCGTACGATCTGGTTATCGCCAACATTCTGGCGGGTCCGCTGATGACACTCGCAGCATCCATTTCGGCGCACGTGACACCCGGGGGACGCTTGCTGCTTTCGGGCATCCTTGAAGAACAAGCGTCGGACGTGATTGCGGCCTACATGCCGTGGATTGAGTTTGCGCCTATGTCGCGGCAGGATGGCTGGGTATTGCTTGACGGAACCCGCAAGATTGGCGACTGAAGCCCTGCAAACCCGCTGCCCTGAATGCCATACCGTATTTGAGGTGGATCCAGCTACGTTGGCGCGTGCCGATGGCAAGGTACGCTGCGGTGATTGCCTGCATGTATTCAATGCGCGTGACGAAGCCGTTGAACCGAGCGTGTTGTCCGAGCTTGAATCAACACCTGATGCAGCATTAGCGCCGATATCTGCTGTAGAACCGGAATTGCATTTCGGACCAACTCCCGGACCCGAACCCGAACCACCGCTGCCGCTGGAATCAACTCCAGAACTTGAACTTGAGGTGGAACCCGAATCGCAGCCAGAGCCAGAACTGCAGCTACAGTCAGAGCCAGAGCCAGAGCCAGAGCCAGAGCCAGACAATTTTGTTGCGCCGGAACCACTTCCGGAGATTGAGGCCGAGTGGGATGATCTTCTGGACGAACTGACCGATCCCGCAGCTCAGGTGGTTGCGACAGACTCGGCACCGGATCAGAATCCGACGCAAATACCAGAATCAAAACCGGCACTCGAGCCGGAACCAGAAATCGTACTCTCGCTCGAACCGACTCCAGAGCACATGGCCGAATCCGACATCGGTCTGGAAAACGATTCAGATGTTGAACCCGCGCCAACTGAACCGGTGCAAAGCGACAACGACGAAACCGGTTACGTCGTCGAGTCGGGTTATCCGGAAGACCGCCTGTTCGATCGTGACACCGTCGACCGTGAACCCAGCGCTTTAACGCCCGAAGCGGTCAAACAGACGCTCGATTTTCAACTGCAAGAGGATGACAAACCAGCGCAATCGAATTCCGTTGACCTGGACCTCAGCCGAGCGAACGACGACGCGGAGCCAACAGATTCAGACCCGGCCGATTCGCTGATCGCGCGCACCGATGAGAGCATCAGCAAGCCCCTGAATCCGGGCGCTTTCGATCAGGTTTCGCTCACCGATATGCTCAAAGCCGGCAGCGAATTTGCGAACACGCCACCCAAGCTCGATCCAGAACCTGAACAGGATCCGCAGGAACAATCGGCCGAGCCACCCGAGCCACAGCGCCAGACCAAACCGGTTGGTGTCGTCGCGCAACTGGAACAGGCAGAGCTGGAACACGAATCGGCGCCTCCGCCTGAAGCCACTGTCATGGAGGCAGATCGCTATACCTCAACCACTATCGGCGAGAGCACCGATGAGCCGCCCGGGCAGTCCGACGCGGACGCCGATGAACTGGCCGCCTCTCTGCTGTTAGCCGACGAGGTTATGCCGCCACGACAACCACAGGGTATCTGGATTGGGTTATCTGTCATCGCACTGATGGGCTTGGCCATTCAGGTTGTACATGCATTTCGGGGTACGTTGGCAACGATGCCGCAGGTGAGCGAGCCACTCGTACAGGTCTACGACGCCCTGTCGCTACCTTTGACGCCACAGTGGCCAATCACGCAGTTGTGCACCGAACGTCATGCGGTTGTCGAAACCGATGGTGCGTTGGCGGTAGAAACCGCAATCGTCAATCGCGCCACCCAGCGCTTGCCGATGCCATTGCTGCGAGTGCGCATGACCGATGCCTACGGCGAGACGATCGCATCGACATTGGTTGAACCAGACACCTACCTTGGCGGCAGCGATACGAGCACCCAATGGCTAGCTGCGGGCACCCGGGTTACCGCGTTTACAACATTGAAACTCGACGCTGGTCGACTCGAAAATTACACGTTGTCACTATGCTATCGCAATGCAGGGCAGACGCTTCGATGCGCCAGCCAGTGCGAACCAGCCTCACCATGACAACCGTGTCTGCACTGCAAGACCGGCGCGGCCCGCTGCCACGTATCGGGCCCTATCAGTTAACCAGTCGCGTGATGTTATCGCCTATGGCCGGGATTACCGACGCACCGTTCAGAGCGCTTGCGCGACAGTTTGGCGCAGCCATGGCCGCATCCGAGATGACCACGGCTGATACACGCCTCTGGCATACCGCCAAATCCAGCCATCGTCTGGATATCGATAGCGATGCCGAACCGAGGGTCGTACAGATCGCCGGCAGCGAACCCGATGCGATGGCACAGGCGGCGCAGGCCGTCGTCGCACGCGGCGCGCACATCGTCGACATCAACATGGGTTGCCCGGCGAAAAAAGTCTGCAAAAAACTGGCCGGATCAGCGTTATTGCAAGACATCGTTCTGGTTGAAGACATACTTACCGCCGTCGTCGGTGCGGTTGATGTCCCGGTGACACTGAAAACGCGTCTCGGCTGGGACGAAGACCATCAAAATATTATCGAGGTTGCGTCAATTGCCCAATCGGCCGGCATTGCGGCACTGGCAATCCATGGACGTACCCGAGCCTGTCGTTACAAGGGCCATGCCCGGTATGAACTCATCAGCGCGGTGAAACACGCGCTCGATATTCCGGTTTTCGCCAACGGTGACATCGACTCTGCGCAAAAAGCGCAAGCTGTTCTGGATCAAACGCACGCCGATGGCGTGTTGATTGGTCGAGCAACACAAGGCATGCCTTGGATTTTGCGCGATATTTCCTGCTTCATCGCCACCGGGGAGTTTCCGACGCCGCTTTTAATCGACGAAACGCATGCTATTATCCGCTGCCATCTCGACGCCGTGCACCGGTTTTACGGTGAACGCAGAGGCGTTTTGATGGGACGCAAACATCTGAACTGGTATTGCAAGCGATTGGGAATCGCTGACGATATCCGCCGCGTCCTGTTGTCGTTACCCTCGTCAACCTCGCAACGCGAACTTGCAGAAAAGGTGTTTGCAGGGTCTGGAGCGGCGTCCGCGCGCGCGCCGGAGCGTGTACAACAACCGAACATGCTGTCGTGGGGGATGGCCAATCGTGTCCGAGAACAACAAATCACTAAAACGTAAATTCCCGAAGAAGAGCAAACCGTTTGCTCGCATGACAGAAAGCGCACTGAAAGACTATTTTTCCAAACTGAACGGCACGGTACCGGGTGACCTGTACGATCTTGTGCTCAGTGAGGTAGAGCGACCGTTATTTCGCACCGTCCTCGACTACACCGACGGTAACCAGTCCCGTGCTGCCGAAATCCTCGGCATCAATCGGGGCACGCTGCGCAAGAAGCTGCGCGATTACGAACTACGCAACTGACCTGACGCCATGCCCATCCGTCGCGCACTGATCAGCGTCTCAGACAAATCCGGTATCGACGTTTTTGCCAAGGCACTCGCGCAGAGCGACGTGAGCATCGTATCGACCGGCGGTACCGCACAAACCCTGCGCGATGCTGGCATCGAGGTGATCACGTCGCCGACGTCACCGGCTTCGCCCAAATGATGGACGGGCGAGTCAAAACGCTGCACCCCGCCATTCATGGCGGTCTGCTCGCCCGCCCGGACATTGACGATGACGCACTGGCAGAACATGCCATCGAGCGCTTTGACCTGTTGGTCGTCAATCTCTACCCCTTCGCCGCCACCCTCAACAATGCGAACAGTACCGATGCCGATATCGTTGAGAACATCGATATCGGTGGTCCGGCAATGATCCGAGCTGCCGCCAAAAATCATGCGGCGGTGACAACGTTGGTAGATCCTGAAGACTATGCAGAAGTTCTGGAGCATGCCCAGGCTGGCACCGAGGTGCCGCTAACACTGCGTCAGAGACTCGCTGCCAAGGCGTTTTGCCATACTGGCAGCTATGACAGCGCCATTTCTCGCTGGATGCTGGAGCGCGCCGAACTGCCTTTGACCGCGAAGGATTTTGCGTTGGGCGGCACGCGCCAGCAGTCCTTGCGATATGGCGAAAATCCGCACCAGCAGGCTGCGTTTTATGTCGATGCTCGCAAACACGCGGGCTCGTTGGCCCAGGCCAGCATGCGTCAAGGCAAAGCGCTGTCTTACAACAACATTGCCGATGCGGATGCAGCGCTGGAGTGCGTGCGGCAGTTTGATGCGCCGGCCTGCGTGATTGTCAAACATGCCAACCCGTGCGGCGTGGCGGTATCCGACTCGTTATCGGATGCCTATGCACACGCCTTCGCCACAGACCCAACGTCTGCATTCGGCGGCATCATTGCTTTCAATCGTGAGTTATCGGGCCCTCTTGCAGCACAGATTGTCGACAAGCAGTTCGTAGAGGTGATCATTGGTCCGTCATTCTCCAGCGAGGCGCTTGCCGCGTTATCAAAAAAGAAAAACGTGCGCGTATTGGAGACCGGTGAGTTGCGAGCGCTACCGGCCGATATCGATATCAAGCGCGTGTCGGGCGGGTTTCTGGTGCAAGAGCGCGACGATGGTGTTTTGAATGACCATGATCTGCAGGTGGTCACGCAACGACAACCCTCCGATGCCGAATGGCGAGACTTGCGCTTTGCCTGGCAGGTTGTCAAATACGTTAAATCCAATGCAATCGTATTTTGCAAGGATCATCACACCATCGGCATTGGTGCAGGCCAAATGAGCCGCGTCTATTCAACGCGTATTGCTGCCATCAAAGCCGCGGATGAAGGCTTGACCGTCGCCGGCAGTGTCGTCGCGTCGGATGCATTTTTTCCGTTCCGCGACGGTTTGGACAGCGCAGCAGAACATGGCATCACTGCCGTGATTCAGCCCGGCGGTTCGATTCGCGATGATGAAGTCATCGCGGCAGCCGACGAACATGGTCTTGCGATGGTCCTGACGGGCATGCGGCATTTCCGGCACTAGTTCATGCGCGTTCTGATTATCGGCAGCGGTGGTCGTGAGCATGCAATGGCCTGGCAATGCGCACAAAGCGGCGCGCGCGTCTGGGTCGCACCCGGCAATGCAGGTACCCATCTCGAGTTGAATGTTTGCAATGTCGACATCGCCGCTAGCGACTACGATGCATTGATCGAGTTCGCCCAGAATAATGACATCGATCTCACGCTCATCGGACCGGAACAACCACTGGTCGACGGCATCGTAGACCGTTTCCAGGCGCAAGGCCTTGCCTGTTTCGGTCCGAATGCCGCAGCCGCACAGCTCGAAGGCTCGAAAGCGTTCAGCAAATCGTTCCTGCAACGCCATAAAATACCCACGGCATCGCATCAGACCTTTAGCGATATTGCCGCAGCGACAGCACACATTCGACAACGTGGTGCGCCGTGTGTCATCAAAGCCGACGGACTCGCAGCGGGCAAAGGGGTCGTGGTCGCGCAGTCGGTCGACGAGGCGTTGCAGGCGGCGCAAGCGATGCTGGTCGACGCCCGATTCGGCGATGCCAGTCGGCAAATCGTGGTCGAGGACTTTCTGCCAGGTGAGGAAGCCAGCTTTATCGCCATTACTGACGGTCAGCACATACTCCCGTTGGCGACATCGCAAGATCACAAAGCCCGCGATGATGGCGATCTGGGTCCCAATACTGGCGGCATGGGGGCTTATTCACCGGCGCCGGTGATGAGCGACGCGGTGACCCAACACGTGATGCGTGATGTCATACAACCGACGCTGGCGGGACTGGCCGCTGACGGGATCAACTACTGTGGATTCTTGTACGCAGGGCTGATGATCGATGCCGAGGGCAAAGCGCGCGTACTCGAGTTCAATTGCCGTTTGGGTGACCCGGAAACACAACCGATCATGCGGCGGTTGATCACACCGTTGCAGACCCTGTGCACGGCAGCACTGGATGGCACGCTGGCGCAGCTAGAGGTCGAGTGGACGCACCAGGCTGCACTGGGCGTTGTGCTCGCAAGCGAGGGCTATCCAATAACGGCTCGCAACGGTGATGTCATCTCAGGTATCGCCGCCGCCGAGCGCTTGTCAGGCGTCAAAGTATTCCATGCCGGCACGCGCGGCACCGATGGTGAGATCGTCACAGCCGGCGGGCGCGTGCTGTGCGTGAGTGCTCTGGGTGACACGATTACCGATGCGAAAGTCAATGCGTACGAAGCGGCTGCGGCAATCCACTTTGACGGCATGTTTTGTCGCACCGATATCGGCTACCGCGCGATTGACCGCGAGCGCGGATGATCACACAAGCCGAAGCGGATGCGCTGATTGATGCGGCTTGCGCGCCGCTGTCCACCCACAGCACGGCTCTGGCCGATGCCAACGGCACCACGCTCGCCGAGGATGTGGTTGCGGAACGCGACTCTCCGCCCTTTGATCGGGTGATGATGGATGGCGTCGCGGTGAGACTGCGCGATGGTAGCCGCGAGTTCATCCGTCAGTCGACGCAACTGGCCGGAGATCAAGCGCAGACGCTACGTGCGGATGCCTACGCCATCGAAGTCATGACCGGCACGCCACTACCAGATGGCACAGATACAGTCATACCCGTCGAGCGCTATACACTCAACGGCGAACGTTTGCGGCTCGATGATGACTACCAACCCCAGATGGGTCAGTTCATTCACAGACGGGCGAGCGATCACGATCAAGGCACGATCGTATTGCGGCGCGGCCAGCGCATTACTGCCCCGGAGATTGCGATTATTGCCAGCAATGGTCGTCCCGATGTACGCGTCGTGCGCCAACCGAGCATTGCTGTGATCGCGACCGGCGATGAATTGGTATTGCCTGACCGGCCGGTTGCGGCACATCAGATTCGGCTGTCGAACGCACCGGCTATTACCGCGCTGATTCAAAAAGCGGGCTTCGAACGTGTGCATTGGCAACACCTGCCGGACGCGCCTGAGACCTTGCAACAGCACCTCGCGCAATTGATCGAATCGCACGATGTGATTGTATTATCTGGCGGTGTCTCGAAAGGTCGCGCGGACTATGTGCCCGCAGTGCTGGAGACAATCGGCGTACAACAACGCTTCCATCGAGTCGCGCAAAAACCGGGCAAGCCACTGTGGTTTGGCAAGGCCGAGTCGGGGTCGTTGGTGTTCGGGTTACCGGGCAACCCGGTTTCGGCGCTATGTTGCGCAACACGTTTCGTTTTACCGGCGCTGGTCAAACTCGGCGGCGCACTGCCTGCCCCCGTCCTGAATCTGCCAATGGCGTCGCCGTATCGGTTCAAGCCACCATTAGCATTGATGCTGCCGGTGTCAATCAAAATGACTGAAGACGGCAACGCCACACTCATGCCACAACCGACGAACACATCCGGCGATTTTTCAAGTCTGGCGGGCACTGATGGCATTGCAACCCTGCCCGCCGGCACCACTGAGTTTGACGCCGGCGACAGAGTAGCCTTCCGCCCCTGGAGCGGGGCAGCCTTTTAGATCGCGAGCTAGCGCTTCATCGCATCGAAGAACGTCGCATTGGTCTTGGTGTCCTGCATTTTATTCAACAGGAACTCGACCGCCGCCAATTCGTCCATCGGATGCAATACCTTGCGCAATACCCACATCTTCTGCAACTCGTCCGGATCGGTGAGCAAGTCCTCCTTGCGCGTTCCGGAGCGGTTGATATTGATGGCGGGATAAACACGCTTCTCGGCCACCCGACGATCCAGGTGACACTCCATGTTGCCGGTGCCCTTGAATTCCTCGTAGATCACTTCATCCATTTTCGACCCGGTATCAACCAGTGCCGTCGCCAGAATCGTCAGACTACCGCCCTCTTCAACGTTGCGCGCAGCGCCAAAGAAACGCTTGGGTCGGTGCAGTGCATTGGCATCAACACCACCGGTCAGTACTTTGCCGGATGACGGCACGACGGTGTTGTAGGCACGCGCCAGGCGCGTAATGGAATCAAGCAAAATAACAACATCCCGCTTGTGTTCCACCAGCCGTTTCGCCTTCTCGATGACCATCTCGGCGACCTGCACATGACGACTGGCGGGCTCATCGAACGTGGACGAGACCACTTCACCGCGCACGGTGCGTTGCATCTCGGTGACCTCTTCCGGTCGCTCATCGATCAACAATACGATCAGATCACATTCGGGGTGATTCGCAGAAATAGCCGACGCGACATTTTGTAGCAACATCGTCTTACCGGCTTTCGGCGGCGATACGATCAAGCCGCGCTGACCTTTGCCGATGGGCGCCACGAGATCGATGATGCGAGCGGTCAGGTCTTCCTTGCTGCCATTGCCCTGCTCGAGCTTCAGTCGCTCACGCGGGAACAGTGGCGTTAAGTTTTCGAACAGCACCTTGCTGCGCGTGTTTTCGGGTGGTTCGAAGTTGATCTGTCCCACCTTGAGCAACGCGAAATAACGCTCACCGTCTTTTGGCGGCCGGATCAGTCCAGAGACCGTGTCACCGGTGCGTAAATTAAAACGTCGGATCTGGCTGGGCGATACGTAAATATCATCCGGACCGGCCATGTAGGAGCTATCGGAGGAGCGCAAGAATCCAAAGCCGTCCTGCAAAATCTCCAGGACACCGTCGCCGTAGATGTTCTCGCCGTT
>JBCCZN010000016.1:0-24883 GCA_039187375.1 Pseudomonadota bacterium | reverse complement strand
CGGCATTGCTCCCGGCGCTTTGGGCCGCTATGTTGACGCCCAACAGCCACCGGCGGGAGCGTGTTTATGAGAGTCGGGATTTTCCTGGTGATGCTGGCTTGTCTGGGCCCGGCAGCGGATGCCAGCGATACACTCACCATCGGCACATTGTCGGCCAGGCCGGGCGAGATCATGAGTGGTCCGCTCGCTGTGCCGACGGGTGCCGACCAAATCCGCACCCATATTCCGCTGACGCTGATCAATGGCGCCAACACCGGTCCGGTGCTCACGCTGGTCGCTGGAATTCACGGTGCCGAATATCCGCCGATTCTGGCCATGCAGCGTCTGGCGACGCTGGTCGATCCGGCTGAATTGCGCGGCGCCATCATCATTGTGCATATCGCTAATTTACCCTCTTTCCAGCGGCGCACGATTTATGTTGGCCCGCATGATCTTAAAAACCTCAATCGTTCGTTCCCCGGCAATATCGATGGCACCGTCACCGAGCGTATCGCGGCAACGCTGACCGAGTCGGTAATTGCTCGCTCTGATTTTCTGATCGACATTCATGCCGGCGACTCGAACGAAGGCTTGCGACCGAACTACAGTGCCTATTACGCCGAAGCGGGTAGCGAGCAGTTGATTGCGCAGTCCAAGCGTATTGCCAAGGCCTTCGGTCTGGATTACATCGTGCAGTTTCGCGGCACGGTCGATTCCGTTGAGAAGGCGATCTACACCAGCGCGCAAGCCGTCGCATTGGGCATTCCGGCGATGGATGTGGAGTCGGGCGAGGTCGGCCGTCGCGATGAGGTCTATGTGGCACCGATTGTCGAAGGTGTGTTCGGTGTCTTGTACGAGCTGGACATGCTCGATGGCGAGGTTCGCGACTATACGCCGCTGTATATCGGCTCACGCGCTCGCGTGTACAGCCAGCACGAAGGCATCTGGTATCCAAATGAGCGCATTGAGCTGGGCGATTTCGTTACGCAGGGCGCCGACCTTGGCCGCATTACCGATTACTTCGGCAATACGCTGCAGCAGGTGGTCGCGCCAGCGAGCGGTATCCTGTTGATTCGCTTTGCCACGCCGCCGGTGAACGTGCGGGACAATATTGTCGTGATCGGTGCTGTGGATCAGCCGATTGACTAAGCCCGCGCTTAACGTTGCCCTGACTTGGTATAATATAACGCTCCCCAACCCAAGCAATTAAAGGCAGGATTCTGTGAGCGATAGCGCGGTTGAAGCCATTGGTTTATCCGTCGAGCGCGGTGACAAACGCGTGCTCGACGATGTCAGTTTTAACGTGGCGCCCGGCGAAATTTTCGCGTTGCTCGGTGGCAACGGCGCAGGTAAGTCGACAGCTTTGTTGACCTTGCTTGGGTTTCTGACCCCCAGTGCGGGCGCGGCGCGGGTGTTGGGCGCGCAGGCGGATGAGAATCCCGCGACCGTGCGCGACGTCTGTGCCTATCTACCAGAAATGGCCTCGCTGTATGCACATCTGAATGCCTGGGAGAACATTGACTATTTTCTCTCGCTCGGTGGGTTGCGGCCGGATCGCGAGGCGGTCGCGGCGGCACTGGATCGGGTGGCACTGCCGCTTGAGGCGCGCGACAACGCGTTAGGTACCTATTCGAAAGGCATGCGGCAGAAGGTTGCGATTGCGTTGGCGGTGTTGCGCCAGGCGCCGGTGTTATTGCTTGATGAGCCCACGTCAGGGTTGGATCCGGTGGCGATTGATGAGTTCAACACCCTGATCAGTTCGCTCGCCGCCGAGGGTGCCGCTATCGTCATGGTCACTCACGATGTCTATGGCGCGTGCCAGGTTGCCAAGCGCGTCGGTCTGCTGCGCCGGGGTGCACTGGTTGGGCTGTTCGAGGCGCCGGAAGGCGGCAAGATCGATGCTGAAAGCTTGCACACCGCCTTCTCACGGTCGCACGCCGAATGAGCGCCGCCACGCGAATCGCGGCCGAGGAGTGGCGCTATTGGCGCAGATCCCGTCTCGGCCCACCTGCGATGTTACTGACGCTGGGTTTGATTGTGATCTCTGCGCTGATCACCTGGCAGACGACCAGCTCAGCGCGCGAGGCACGCGAATCATTGCAGGCGGCCGCCGAAGCGGCATTTGTGTCACAGCCTGATCGGCACCCGCATCGCATGGTGCACTATGGCCACTATGTGTTCCGCACACCGCCACCGTTGGCGGTCGTTGATCCGGGTATTGATCGTTTTACCGGCGCATCTATTTTTCTCGAGGGTCATCGACAAAATTCGGCGACCTTCCCGGCAAGTTATAGCGCGGCGAATGCGGGGACGTTAGCGGCGATGACGCCGGCATTCGTCTATCAAATTCTGGTGCCGTTGTTGTTGTTGATCGTCGGCTACACATCGCTGGCGCGTGAGCGTGAGGCCCGCACGGATAGATTGCTGCAATTATCGGGAGCACCACCCAACCTGATCTGGCGCGGTAAGGCGCTCGCCCTGGTGCAACTGGCTGGTGTCTTGCTGATCCCGCTGGCATTGGCCTTGCTGCTGCCCTCCGGCGGGCAGGACGCGGCTGCGGCCGTCGTATTGCTGTTGGCCTATGCGTTGTATCTGCTGGTTTGGGTATGCGTGATCGTCGCCGTGTCGGCGACAGCGATCAAACCCAGTGCGGCGCTCGCGAGTTTGTTCGCGTTGTGGTTTGCTGTCGCGATTGTGCTACCACGTGCTGGTACGGTTGCGGCTGATAGCCTGTTGCCGTTGCCGAGCAAAGTTCAGACCGATCTGGAGGTCGCCGAAGCGCTGAGCAAGCTTGGCGATGGGCATAATGTCGATGACCCCGCTTTCGCTGCGCTGCGCAGCAATTTGTTATTGAAATATAACGTCGATGACGTTGCTGATTTACCGGTCAATATTCGTGGGATCGTCGCGCAACAGGGCGAGGCGGATCTCACCGAGGTGATCGAGTCGTATGCCCATGAGCTGGCAGAACGAGAGATGCAACAGGCGAGTCTTGCGCGTTGGGCCGGTGTGTTGTCGCCGACGATGGCGATTCGCAATGCGTCACTGGCGCTGTCAGGCACGGACCTGGAGCACCGTCAGCGCTTCTTGGAAACGGCAGAAGCGGCGCGATTTGCATTTGTCCAGGATCTCAATCGCTTGCATGCTGAAGAGCTCAGTTACATCGACGATATCAATCGCAACAGTGATGATCTGGAGGTGGCCAGCCGGGCGCGCGTGAGTGCCGAAAACTGGAAGGCGTTGTCCGAGTTCGATATGCCATTGTCAACGCTTGGCACGCGACTGGCTCGCGCCACACCGTATTTGTTGATGTTGCTGGCTTGGGTGATCGCCGCGATTGTTCTGGGCCGCAAAACGGTCGGGAGACTGGAGCGTGCCTAGTTTCCTGCGTGAATGTCGCTTTGCGCTGCGCGAGCGCACGTTCGCTGTCGCGCTGATCGTCGCGTTCGCAATCTCCGCGGTCGCGATCACCGTCGGTATCGTCGACGTACGCAAGCAAAACGATCAGATTGAGTTGTTGCAGCAGATCAGTGAGGCTGATCTGCAGGGTGCGCTCAAAAAGGTCAGTGACCCGGGCAGCATGGCGTATTACACGTTCCACTTTACGCATGCGCCGCCGTCGGCGTTAGCGTTTGCGGCAAATGGCAACCGCGACGCATTGCCATGGAAGCATCGTATTCGGATGTTGGCGCTTGAAGGGCAGATCTACGAAAGCGATATCGGTAATCCGGAGCTGAACCTGCACGGTTCGCTCGACTATGCGTTCGTTGCCAGTGTGTTGCTGCCGTTGTTATTGATCTTGTTATTGCATGATCTGATGGCCGGCGAGCGTCGTGAGCGCCGTTTTGAGTGGTTAGTAGCCTCGGCGCGCGAGGGTGAGAATCTGATTCGTATGCGAGCATTGGCACGGGGTGCGATGTTGTTGTTGGCAATACTACTGCCGTTTGTTTTCGCAGCACCGTTTTCTGGCGCCGCATTCATCGATGTGTTGCAGATCATTGCCGCTGTTAGTTTCAGTGCATTGTTTTGGTGGTTGGTTTGCATCTGGACGATCTCGCGGGTTCGGACCGGTGCAGCGTGCGCCGTCGTATTGCTCGGTCTGTGGTTGACCTTCACATTATTCGTTCCTGTGAGTGCCAAGTTGATCGCCGAGCGACGTATCGATGCACCGAGCGGTGGCGAAATACTGCTGGCACAACGCGAGGCGGTGAATGACGCCTGGGACCTGACGGTCGAAGAGACGATGACGCCGTTTTTCAACGCGCACCCGCAATGGCGTGGTGCGACACCGATCACGATGTCATTTGATTGGTGGTGGTACTTCGCATTCCAGCAGGTTGGGGATCAGATCGTCAGTGCGCAATCCCAAGCGCTGAGAGATGCGGTGTCTGAGCGCGATGCATTGATGGGGCTTGCCGCCTACCTGTCACCGCCGCTCATTGTTGAGCGTTGGATGACGCGCGCGGCACGCACCGATATGGCGAGCTATCAGGCCTATGAGCAGTGCGTGCGAGATTTTCATGCCGGCCTGCGTGAGTACTATTACAGTGTGATGTTCAGCGCTCGGCCGTACGACCAGGCCTTCATCGATGCACTGCCTCGATTTGAGCCGTGTCATCGTTCGAACGGTTAGCGCGTACTGAGTTTCGCCCGGCTGTATTTCAAGGCGGCCGCGACGCTTGCGACCGCTTCATCGGGGGTTTGTCCAACGAGTCGAGCCACCGCTCGACAGGTATCGCGATTCACACTTCGGAGCTCAGGCTGCTCAAGTCTCAAGCGCATACTAACGCCAAGTAGTGCGCCGATCTGTTGATCGAGCAGCCGGCTGGGCGATACGCGGATGTGGTTGTCACGCCGGCCGGCGCTGAAGTCTTCTCGTATGGTCTTCCTTATCGGGTCTGCCAGTTGTGGGAAACGACCACTCGCGTCGGATAGCAACTTTCCATGCGCTGGAATTTCGATAGCCGCATCGATCGTGGCGTCAACAGCAATGAGCATCCGCTGCAAACCAGGTGATAACTCGCGGCACCGATCTAACACAACATCGTGAACCTGAAGCAGTAAGGACTGCGCCGTGTGCACCACCAAGTCCTCTCGATCTTCGAAGTGATTGTAGAACGTGCCTTGTGCCAGTCCTGTGGCACGCGTGATCTGCTGAACCGTCAGGGCATCAATACCGGTTTCGGCATTCACACAAATCAGACCGTCCATGAGCAACGCTCGAGTCCTGTCTCGTTTGGGTAAATCCAGTGCTTTTTGTTGAAAGTAACGTTGCATGAGTTTAGCGATTTAGCATGTTGGAATAATATGACATGAAAATCAAAAATGACAAAATGTACAAAAACGAAATTTCTCGCTATGCTCTGTCGGGTTCATCCACAGGGTCGCCCATAAACGAGGAGTGCACAGTCATGGCGCGGTTATTGACGTTTGTAGTACTGATATTTGTAACCGTATTGGTCGGGTGTGGCGACGCTGATCAGGCCGAGACGGCTGAGCCCCGTATCAAGCCAGTCAAGATCATTACCGTTACCTCAGCGTCCATGCGCCGTGACCTGACGTTTCCGGCCGTGGTGCGCGCAGCGCAAACGGCGGAATTGACCTTCCAGCTTGCCGGCCAGGTGATCGAGCTGGTAGCGCTCGAAGGGACAGAGGTGCAAGCAGGGGATGTCATCGCGCGGCTCGACCCACGCGATGCGCGCAGCGCGCTGACACAAGCTCAGGCCGAGTATGAAAACGCCCGCGCTGAGTTTGAGCGCGCCGAACGGTTGGCGGAACAGGATGCCATCTCACGCAGCATTCTCGAATCTCGCAGTACCCAGTTAGCGGTGAGCAGGGCGGGACTTGAGACGGCGCAGAAGGCACTGACGGATACGACCTTGCGCGCACCGTTCGCAGGTGGCGTTTCACGTTTGTACGTCGAGCGCTTCCAGAATGTGCAGGCAAAAGAGAGTATTGCGACGCTGCAAAGTAACCAAACTGAGGCGATGGTCGATATACCCGGTTCGATCATTGCACGGATACCGCAGCTCACTCCAATCAACACCCGTATCGTCCTGGATGCGGCACCCGATCTGGCGATTCCTGCGGTTTTCCGCGAGGCCTCAGGTGTCGCTGATGCCGCCACACAGACCTATCAAATTGGTTTTGACTTCGTTCCGCCAGAAGGCCTGCTAATTCTGCCCGGCATGACCGCGACCGTGACGACGACATTTGAATTCAGTAACGCCAGCGACATCGTTTCCAATGGTTTGCAGGTGCCTATTGCGTCGATCCTGGCAGAGGGCGAGGCGCGCTATGTGTTCGTTGTACGTGATGACATGTCTTTAGAAAAGCGTGCCGTGTCCGTTGGTCAGGATGTCAGCGATGTGGTCACGGTCACTGCCGGGCTCGAGGATGGCGAGTCCGTTGTCGTCTCCGGGGTCAGCTTTCTCAGTGCCGGCATGATTGTTCGCGAGTGGGTGCCCGAGTAGTTCGATGAATCTCGCAGCACTGTCAATTCGCTATCCGCTTTTCTGCGGCATCATCGCGGCACTGTCGATTTTCGGTGGCTACCTGGCCTATCAGAACATGCCCCGCTTCGAAGACCCGGAGTTCACGATTCGGATTGCCAAAATTAATACGCCGTATCCCGGTGCGAGTCCGCGCGAGGTGATGAATGAGGTCACCGAACCTCTGGAGACGGCGTTGCAGGAGTTACCCGAGGTCAAATCGGTGGACTCTGTATCTGAAGCGGGCCTGTCCGAGTTGAGCGTCGAGGTGCGTTTTGACTATTCGCAGAGCCGATCACAGTTGCAGGTCGTATGGACCAAGATTCGCAATCAAATTCGTGATGCGCAACGCAATCTGCCGCCCGGCGCGGGCACGAGTGTCGTGAATGACGATTTTGGCGACGTCTACGGCATTTACTACCTACTGACCGGAGAGGGCTTCACGGCCGCGGAGTTATCCAAAATCGCTGATCGACTTCGACGCGAGCTGCTGTTGGTTAAAGGCGTCGGCAAGATCAGCATTATCGGCGAGCAGCAAGAGGTGATTTACGTCGAGATCGCGCGTCAACGGGCTGCAGCGCTGGGTGTTTCCCTGAACGATCTGTATGACACCTTGTCGCAGCAAAACACGGTGAGCGCCTCCGGTGAGATGCGTTTGGCTGATGAGAGGATCGAGATTGTACCGACCGGCTCAATTGACTCTGTCGATGCCATCCGCGCGGTGCTGGTGGGGAGTGACTCCAGCGGCAGAATTACGCGCCTTGGCGATATTGCGACCGTCTCGCGAACCTATATCGACCCGCAAGAACACATCGTGCGGTTCAATGGACAACAGGCAATTGGTCTTGGGATTGCCAATCTCAGCGGCGAGAATGTGGTCAAGATCGGCGCCGCAGTGGATCAAAAGCTTGCCGAGTTGGATGCGATTCTGCCCGTCGGCGTGCAGGTCAACGAGTATTACCATCAAGGCAGTGTCGTTGACGCATCGATTCGTAATTTTGCCAGCAACGTTGTCAGTGCCTTGCTGATAGTGGTTGCGACACTGTTTGTCTTTATGGGCTGGCGATCGGGCATCATCATGGGCGTGACAGTGTTATTGACGATGGCTGCCACGCTATTGCTAATGTGGGTTGGTGGCATTCCGATGCATCGCATTTCATTGGGTGCGTTAATTATCTCCCTCGGTATGTTGGTTGATAATGGCGTTGTCATCACCGACGGAATTCTCGTTGGCATTAAGGAAGGGCGCGATCGCTTGGCTGTCGCCAGCGAAATTGCCAGTAAGAATATGCGACCCCTACTGGGCGGGACGTTGGTTGGCATCATCGCATTCGCGCCGATCGGTTTTGCACCTGGCGATACGGCGGAGTTCACCAACTCCCTGTTTTGGGTGGTGATGATTGCATTGGGCTTGAGCTGGTTGTTCGCCTTCACGATCACGCCGTTGCTTTGTTATCACTTTTTACCCTCGCCGAAAGCCCATGAAGAGGCGGTCGCACAGCCAGTAGACGGTCGCTTCATGGCTGCTTATAAACAGCTGATCAGAACCGTCTTGGCGCACAAGGGCTTGGCCCTTGCGGCAACGGTTCTAGTGTTTTTGTCCGGCCTGTTTGTTTTCCAATTTGCCAAGGTCGGTTTTTTCCCCGCATCGACCACGGCACAAATCGTGGTTGACTATTATTTGCCGCAGGGTAGCGCTATCGAGCGAACCCGTCAGGACATGCTCCGAATGGAGCGGCATGTCGCTGAATTGGAGGGCGTAAAAGCGGTCCAGACACTGATTGGTGGTGGCGCATTGCGTTACATGCTGGTTTATGACGCCTCGTCCGCAAGCAGTAACTACGGTCAATTGCTGATTCGTACCGAAGACTATCGTCTCAATGATGCATTGATCGAGACGATTCAAACGTACGCGGACGATGCCTTTCCGGATGGTCAGGTCAAAGTCTGGAAATTCCGCATGGGCCCGGGTGGTGGCTCAAAGATTGAGGTGGCGTTTTCTGGACCCGATCCCGCCGTGTTACGCAATCTCGCCAATGAGGCGAAGTCAATCATGGCAGCAGATGGTCGCGCAATTTTGATCAAAGACGACTGGCGTCGACAGGTGCCCGTCGTGATGCCGGTGTTTTCGCAGAATAAAGGTGAGCGGGTCGGGATCACTCGTTCGGATGTGGCCTCGGCATTGGAGGAGAATTTCAACGGTGTGCAGCGCGGTGTTTATAGAGAGGGGGACGATCTGATATCGATTATCTCAAGAGCACCAGCCAGCGAGAGACTGGATCCATGGAACATTGCGGCTTTGCCGATCATTAGCCCATCTACTGGTGCGTCCGTGCCGCTGGCACAGGTGATTGATCGACCGTCTTCTACCTGGCGGGATGCACGTATATTACGTACCAACCGTGTGCTGACGATCAAGGCGCAATGTGATCCTGCGCTGGGCGAGGTCACCGATGATCTGCTCTCGCGGCTGCAACCGCAGATCGAGGCGATCGATTTACCGCCAGGCTACAAGCTTGAGTGGAAGGGCGAAGCAGGCGATTCGTCCGATGCGCAGTCGAGTCTCGCGAGCACGCTGCCGCTTGGATTATTAGCGATGGTATTGGTTGTCGTCGTGTTATTTAACGCGTTACGGCAGCCGATTGTCATTTGGTCAATCGTGCCACTGGCAATCGTCGGCGTTGCCTATGGTCTGGTGCTAACCGGTGTGCCATTCGAGTTCATGGGTATTCTCGGTTTGCTCTCGTTATCGGGTTTGTTGATACAGAATTCTTTAGTGCTGGTGGATAGCACTGATGATTTGATCCAAGCGGGTATGCCGCGGTTTGATGCATTGGTCGAATCGGCCGCCAGCCGATTACGGCCCGTAATGATGGGTGCATTTACCACCGTGCTAGGTGTGTTGCCGCTATATTTTGATGCCTTCTTTCAATCGATGACCGTCGTGATTGCGGGCGGTCTGTCGTTCGCTACATTGATCACATTACTGGTCACGCCGGTGCTGTACGCCTTGTTGTTTGGTATTGGCGCGCACGAACGTGCCGATGAGCAGGAGGTGGCAGCATGAGTCGATCGAGTTTGCGCTACCTGACCATATTCGCAGCACTGGGCATCAGCGGTTGCGCCCATTACGCGCGCAGTCCGGATTTGCCGGCTCTGACAGAACCTGCGTTGCCTAACATTCCGATGGCTTGGGAGGTTGCGCAGGCGCGGATCGGTGAGGTTGAGGTCGGCTGGATAGACCGTCTTGCTGATCCGGTACTTTCCGAGTTGGTGCGTGAGGGCTTAACGCATAACCGTAATCTGCAAGCGGCTTTAGCAGCCGTTGAGCAGTCGCGAGCCCTCGCCAGACAGGCTCGGGCACCATTGCTGCCGGCGATCAACTATTCACTGGCAGGCAGCGAGGCAGGACCGATTCGCGGTAGTGCCACCGACAGCTATAGCAGTGGCGTTAGCCTGAGCTGGGAGTTGGACGTGTGGGGCCGAGTGCGCGCCGCTCGCAATGCCACCGCCTATTCACTGGCTTCGGCCGAGGCGGACTACGTGGCCAGTCAGTACTCGTTGGCGGCCTCGATCGCGACGACCTATTTTCTCGTGATCGAATCTGTTTTGCAGCAGGATGTGGCGCGTAAGTCTCTGGATGCCTTGGCCAATACGCATCGTATCGTGCGCGCGCAGCGCGAGATCGGACTGGCCGACGCCTACGATGAGTCGCTATCGAACGCGAATCTTGCCAGCGCCGAGGCGACGCTTGCCCAGGCAGCCGGTGCATTGCGACAGGCACAGCGCGCGTTGGAAGTGCTGCTTGGTCGTTATCCAGCGAGCGCCATTGCCACTCGCATCGACCTGCCGACGGTACCGGCGACGCCGACCGCTGGATTACCGAGTGAGCTATTGGCGCGACGGCCAGACATCGTAGCTGCCGAGATGTCGGTGGCGGCGGCGTTCAGTAATGTCGGAGCCGTCAAGGCAACACGGCTGCCGACGCTGAGCCTGAACGGCAGCCTGGATGTGTCAGTTGGCCGGATTGGTGATGTGCTGGATATCGATAACGGCATCTGGTCGCTCGCATCGTCACTCTTGGGCCCCCTATTTGATGCGGGCTTGCGTAAAGCACAGGTCGAGGAAGCGACAGCGAGCCAGCGTCAGGCGATTGCGGTGTTTGCACAGACGGCGCTGAACGCGTTTCAGGAGGTCGAGAATAGTATCGACCAGAACCGGGTGTTAGCGGAACGGGTCACCGCACTGACACAGGCGGCCAGTGCGCAAAACCGGGCGTTCTCGTTGGCGCAATTGCGTTATCGAGAGGGTGAAACTGATTTGCTGGACGTATTGACCGTACAAACCAATACACTCAACGCGGACAGCGCATTGGTCAGCGTACGGCGAGCACAGCTCGATGAGTGGATTTCGCTGAACCTCGCGCTTGGCGGTGGTTGGTGACAGATTGTCGCTTTACGTTAAATTGCGAGTCCCCCGTTGCCGCAGGACGCTAGACTTTTGGGATATCTGCTGGCCTTGAGGCAGACAATAACAACAACACACTTAGGCCAACCGACCCCGTGATGTGATTGCGGGTAAATTGCCGACATTCGGTTTGTGCTGATGCTGGCCTGATGTGTGATTGTGATGACGAATCAAATCACATAAGGGACACCAGTGAATAACAACAAAACCAAATTCGACCAAAACGCGCCAGACTGTCAGTCCAGCGAGCGTCGTTCATTTCTCGGTAAATCTGTGATGGCCGCCGGTGCCGTTGCTGCAGTCCCGGTGATTGCAGGCGCACCACAGGCCGCAGACGCCGCTGTCATCAAAAAAATCGATATGGGTTCGCGCGCCGCGAATCGTCGCAGTAGGGCATTTGATCTGCGTTATGACGCTGCGGTTGCGCAGGCGAACATCCCGTTGCCAGCCCATCCGGATAATCGCGACGAAGCGAATTACAGCAAGAAAATTGGCTCATTCACCAAAGCTTTGCCGCACAACGAATATGGTGAGGTCGATATCAAAGCGTTTCGCCAGTTGATTCGTGCGCTGAGATTCGGCAAGAACGACTACTACGAGGCTATTCCGATGGGTGGCGCGCGCAAGCTTGCGAATCCGCAGGCTGCGTATATGTATTCACTCGAAGGGGCGGACTGTCATGCGCTGGCGATGCCGCCGGCGCCGGCATTCTCAAGTGAGGATGAAATCGCCGAGATCGTCGAAGTGTACTGGCATGCCTTGCTGCGTGACGTGCCGTTCAGCGATTACGCAACGCATCCGCTGGCGGCCGCCGCCGTTGCGGATCTAAATCGCTTTGCGTTTTTCCAAAATCGCTTCCCAGGGGGCGTGACCACCGAGAATTTGTTCCGCGGTGAAACGCAGGGCGATTTGGTCGGCCCATACATTTCCCAGTTGCTGCTGAAGGACGTGCCATTCGGTGCCAAGGCGGTGACACAAACCTATGATATCGATATCGCGGGTCTGGACTTCATGGGCAGTTACGAGGAGTGGCTCGACGTGCAACGTGGCAATGTGCCGGGTGCGTCAGTGTTTGACTCCAGCCAGCGTTTCATTGGCGACGGTCGTGCGCTGGGCAGTTACGTGCATACCGATTTCAGTTATCAGGCCTATCTGTGCGCAGCACAAATTATCGCTGGTGGACTGGGTATCAACCCGTGGGCGCCAAACCTGCCCTATGTCGGTTCCGCGACACAGGGTGCGTTCGTTTCATTCGGTGGTCCGGATTTGTTGTCATTGATTGCCAAGGCGGCGCATGAAGGGCTGAAGGCGGCATGGTTCCAGAAATGGCAGGTGCATTTACGGTTGCGTCCTGAGACTTTCGGTGGCCGCTTGCACAATCATCTGACGGGCGCGCGCAACTACCCGATCGATGCGTCGATTTATGACGTTAACGTGTTTGAAGAGACACGGGCCCGCACAGGCACCTACCTTTTGCCGATGGCCTATCCGGAAGGCAGCCCAACCCATCCGGCATATCCGGCTGGTCACGCGGTCATTGCGGGTGCCTGCACCACCGTGATGAAAGCATTTTTTAATAATGATGCTGTGATCCCGGATCCGGTGATGGCCGCCAACAATGGTTTAAACCTGCAGTCTTACACCGGTGATGATCTGACGATCGGCGGGGAGCTGAACAAGTTGGCCGCTAACATTGCGTTGGGTCGTGATATTGCTGGCGTGCATTGGCGCACCGACGGCGTCGATGGTTTGAAGTTGGGTGAGCAGGTTGCAATTCGAATTCTGGCTGACATCAAACGCGTCTATATCGAGTCGTTCGATGGTTTCACGTTCCGCGGCTTTGACGATACGACGATCAATGTATAGCGGTTGATTCAAATAGTGGTGGTGCGGCCTGCGTCGCACCACCCTTCTATTTGCGTTCTCGCATCATCTACTCGATCAGCTCCAACTGACCGAACAGCCCGGCATCAATCCAGCCCGAATCCGTTCGATCTTCGGGCGTTTGTTCCGAGCCGATAAAATTTTCGCGAATCGGTGAACCATCGTTGTCGCAATAGGCGAGCATCAGTCCCATGATCTTGCCTGCACTTAACGCGACTGGCGTGTTGTCGTCGCTGTCATCGACATAGTCATCGGTGTAGATGTCGATGGCGACCTCCCAGATCACCTTGTCGCCCGATTGGCGCCAGCGGCTCTCGATGTGATGGGAGTAATCGCGCGGTTGTTGGTCGGTGCCGATATCGATACCACGATTGTCGAGTGAGACGTGATAGGCGAAAGCGTTGTGGTTGAATTGGTGGTTACCGCCGGAGAAGTCCTCGTCGATGAAAATCTCGAGGCAGTCGTCATCCCAGTACTGCACCAGTGGATCGCGATAGCGATCAATCAGGACGTCGTCGGTGATCTCGGCCAGCACGTAGAGACGTTTGCCGGTCCAAACCACCTTGAAGCGGGCTTGTACATCGTCATTGCTCGTCTCTGGCCCCAGCCAGTTGTAGTTTAGAGGCTTCCACGTTGCTTGCGACCAGACTGCCTCGTCTGCAATACCATCGATGGTCGGTGCGGTGTCGGCAAAGGGCGCCTGATAATGGCTGCGTCCGGGTTCATGGGCAGCGAAACCCGGTGCGGCCACGATGATGCTCAGTAATGCTGTGAGCCAGTTGTTCATTGTCATCATTCCAGTAAGCCATGAATTGTGTCGCGGTGCCAACTGTGAAACCAAAGCTAGGGTATAGTCTTGCGCGTTATTGGATTTGCCGCGAGGCGGCCGCGACACCGTGCCCTTACACAACACTCAGTTCATCGTCTTCGTTGTCGTCACCACATTGATTGGCGTGGCGACCTGGTACCAGTGTCGCCAAGCGCCGATTCGCGATGCCAACAGCAGTAAGGAGTACTTCCTGGCCGGTGGCGGGTTGAGTTGGATTTTCGTCGCCGGTTCGATCACGTTGACCAACCTCAGCACCGATCAATTGGTTGGTATGAACGGCAACCAGATGGCATTGCTAGCCTGGTGGGAGTTGGCCGCTGTCGTTGGCTTGATCATTCTGGCCAAGGTGTTCCTGCCAATCTATTACCGCTACAACTGCACCACGACAACCGAGCTGCTCGAGAAACGTTATCGCGACAAGCATATCCGCGCGGTGATCGGCATGTTATTTCTGCTTGGTAACGTCTTCATCTATCTGCCGATCGTGTTGTACACCGGCTCACTGTTCATGCAGTCGATGTTTCAGATCGATATTCCGATACTCTGGATGGCGATTGGTTTTGCGGTGATCGGTGCGGCGTACGCGGTGTTTGGCGGGTTGCGGGCGGTGGCTGTCTCGGACACCTACAGCGGTGTGTTATTGCTGGCGATGGGTCTTGGCATTGTCGTATTGGCGTTGGCCGCAATCGACTTTGATTTGTCGGCGGTGCCGGCTGAGCGCCTGACGCTAGTTGGTGATAACGACTCACCCATTCCATGGCATACCTTGCTCACTGGCATGATTTTCATTCAAACGTTTTACTGGAGCACCAACCAAACGATCACGCAGCGGGCCATGGCCGCCCCGACGGTTGCTGAAGCACAAAAAGGCGTATTCGCTGCGGCTGCCATTCGTCTGATGATCGTGCCGCCGATGATTGTGATCCCCGGTATCGTGGCCTTTCAGCTTTATGGCGATATTGGTGATGCGGCTTACGGGCGAATTGTTGGTGATCTCTTACCGGGCTGGTTGTCCGGTGTGTTTGCGGCTGCGATTGCGGCCGCGGTGTTGACTACTTTTAATAGTATTTTGAACTCATCGACCACGCTGTTCGTGTGCGACTTTTGGGAACAGTATGTTGATGATGCGCCGAATGTACCGGTGCTAGGCGGCATTATCACGCTGGTGTTTGCGGTTCTAGCGCTGTTATTGGTGCCGGTCTATAACGGCGCTGACAGTATTATTAATCTGGTGCAGGAACTGAACGGTTTGCTCAGCATGCCGATCCTGTCGGTGTTCATCGTCGGGTTGTTGTTCCGTGGTGTGGATCCTCGTAGCGCCATTATTGCGGTGTTGTTTGGCACCAGTTTGTATGCGTTCTTCAGCTTCGGCCTTGAGGCAATGCCGTTGCACTACATTCACATGATGCTGGTGACGCTCATCAGCTGTGTGGTTGTAGCACTGACCACCAACCGCCTACTGTTTGGTGGCAGTGCGGTGTTTGGTTTCGCCGCAGACGAGACACCGGCAACGACGCTATGAGCGATCAAGCGGCCGTGTCGACGCCGGTATTGGGAGTCTGTTACTACCCCGAACACTGGCCTGCTGATCGCTGGCAACACGATGCTGAGAAGATGCGGCAATTGGGTATCGGTGCCGTGCGCATCGGCGAGTTTGCTTGGCGTCGAATCGAACCGCGCGCAGGCGTCTATGACTGGGATTGGCTCGATACAGCCGTTGAGGTTCTGGCCAATGCCGGTTTGAAGATCATTATGGGCACACCGACAGCGTGTCCTCCACAATGGTTGATCGATGCCCATCCAGACATTCTGGCGCGCGATGCCAACGGCCGGGTGCGCGGTTTTGGATCGCGTCGCCACTATTGTTTTTCCAGTCCCGTTTATCGCGAACACAGTGCCCGTATCATCGAAGTGATGGCGCGCCGCTATGCTGATCATCCGGCGATTAGTGCCTGGCAGACTGATAATGAATACGGCTGCCACGACACGGTGCTGAGTTATTCTGAAGCAGCGATCTGGGCGTTTCGGGTCTGGTTGCAAAAACGCTATGGCGATATCCAGTCTCTAAACGCGGCCTGGGGCAATGTGTTCTGGAGCATGGAATACACAAGCTTCAGTGCCATCGACGCACCGGTTGGGGCGGTCACCGAAACCAACCCGGCGCATCGATTGGCGTATCAGCGATTCAGCTCCGATCAGGTTGCCGAATACAACCGACTGCAGGTGCGGGTGTTGCGCAAGGCTGGCGTCAACGTCGATTTGATGCACAACTACATGGGCTGTTTCACGCACTTCGATCACTATGCAGTAGCCGCCGATTTGCAGGTTGCTGCCTGGGACAGCTATCCACTGGGTTTCTTGGAGCAGTCGGCCGCGCCGGATGCGCGCAAGGCCTGCTACCGACAACAGGGCGATCCCGACTTCGCCGGCTTTCATCATGATTTATATCGTGCCGTCGGCAACGGCCGGTTGTGGGTCATCGAGCAGCAACCCGGGCAGGTGAACTGGGCACCCACCAATGCGGCGCCACTGCCAGGCATGGTGAGGCTGTGGTTAATCGAGGCGATGGCACATGGCGCCGAGCTGGCATCGATCTTCCGTTGGCGTCAGGCGCCGTTCGCACAAGAGCAACATCACGCTGCTGTGCTGTTGTCCGATAGCAGCGAGGCGCCAGCGGCGCCCGAGGTGCAACAGGCAGCCCAGGATATTGCCGCCATCGACTGGCGGTTAACCGCGCGTGCGCCAGTCGCGCTGGTGTTTGATTATGAAGCGGTCTGGGTGACCGAGATTCAACCGTTGGCAGAACATTTTTCAGTGCTCGATGAAGCGATGCGCTGGTACCGCTGTGTCCGCAAGCTTGGTCTCGATGTGGATATCGTTAAACCGGGCGCCGATTTGACGGGGTACGAGCTGGTGTTGATGCCATGTCAGCCGATTGTGTCCGAGGCGTTGCTACAGGCCTTGCGGAGTAGCGATGCGGCACTGCTGATCGGTGCGCGCTCGGGCAGCAAGACCGCCGAATATCAAACGCCGACAGACGATGCTGCTGCGCTGGCACCCGGGCCTTTACAGGCGCTGATCGATGTTCAGGTGACTGCGGTCGATGCCATCCGCGCAGGCTGTGGGTTCGATGTCGACGACCATCCGGACGCGGTGCATACCTGGCTCGAGCAGATTCGCTCCAAATTGACACCGTTGCGCACCACGGTGAATGGTGCCGGTGTTCACTACGCCCAAGGTCGTGTGCATTACGTTGCTGCGCAGCTCGTTGATACGCTTCTGCAGTCACTGATACGCGAATTGCTCGAGCCGCGAGTCAATTGTCTTGATTTGCCACCGGGCGTGCGTGTTCGGCGACGCGGCGCGGTGTTATTCGCGTTCAACTACGCGAACAGCGAACGCACGATTGCGGGGCTGGATGACTACACTCCAATCTTGGGGGGCGAAGTCTTGCCACCGGCGGGTGTGAGCGTGTTCGAGGCGCCGTCCAGTCATGAATGAACTTACCCGCTTTGAGCCGCCGCCAAAAAATGTCGATGGCAAAGGACAACGCAGTTTTTTGCAGGACGCCTGGACGACGCGTCCGCGCGGCGTCAGCGCCAAGTCACAACGACAGTTGCTGGCCGACTACTTCACCTCACTGCTGGTTTGGTCGGCTGACATTCACTACCAACCACAGGTTGGTGTGCCGAACTATTTGTATTGGATCGACGGTGGCTGGTCGCTCAGTCTGATCGGGCCGGATGAGTGGTCGAGCGACCCGATGCATCCGCGACGGCGCGGCATCGCCGGTACCTGCAATCTGCAGGCGGACCGGGTTTGGACCATAGAGCCTTCCGATGTGCTGCTGGAGGGGGGCGAGATCGCCGAAGAAATTGCACAACGCTATGACAGCTTTGCCGAGTCACTCGATAGCGATGTGCCGCTGGAGGAGGCGCTGCCGTTTTATGCGCATGGTCTTCGCTACCACGCTCGTGTCGGTGCCTATTCACTCAGTCATTCTTTGCGTGCCACGATGACGCTGGGCGGGCAATTGGCGATTCCAGGCAAACAGTGGCTGCTAGCACTGCCGCACAAGCCTCTTGGCAAATCCGACGCAGACGGTAACATTGAGCCCAAGACTAATGGAGATTAGTTGTCATCAAACATATGGGGAGTTCCAGATGAACAATGCGAAACAAATGATGGTTGGCCTGGCGTTGGCGATGATGCTCAGCGTGGGCCTGTTTGCTGCTGCAGATGCCGAGGCGCGCACAGCGGTGATCCGTGATGTTGAAAACATGCCGGTTCCGGAAGGTCTGAGCATGACGGATGTCGAAAGCGCAGTGATGGCCGGTGGTGCGTCACGTGGCTGGACCTGTGCGCCGATCGAGGATGGCGTCGCGGAGTGCACACTCTACATCCGCTCACATATGGCGAAGGTTGAGGTTAAATACGACACCAGCTTGTATTCGATTACCTATATGGATAGCGACAATCTGAAATACGATCCGGTCAAGAACAAGATCCACAAGAATTACAACAGCTGGGTTCAGAACCTGAACAGCGATATTCGTGCCGAGCTTGCACGGGCAATGCGCAAGCGTTGATCATTCGCGAAAGCGTTCGAAGATCAACGACGTGTTGATCCCACCGAATGCAAAATTATTGCTCATCACGGCGTTCGCATCGAGTGTGCGAACGCCGTTTTTGATGTAGTCGATCGGCGCGCAATCCGGGTCGACGGTGTCCAGATTTAGTGTGGGTGCAAACTCACCGGCTCGCATCATCTCGATCGCAAGCCAGGCCTCCAGTGCGCCGCAGGCGCCCAGCGTATGACCAAAGTTGCCCTTCATCGACGAGATCGGCGTATCGGCACCGAACACACTCATTACGGCGTGACTCTCTGCCAGATCGCCGGTGTCGGTCGCGGTACCGTGTGCGCTGATGTAATCGATGTTGCTTGCCGCAAGCCTGGCGTTGTCCAGCGCCATGCGCATCACCCGAGCCATTGAGTCCTGATCCGGCCGGGTGACGTGGTGGCCGTCAGAGTTGGTCGCGAAACCGGTCATCTCCGCCAGAATAGGGGCGCCGCGAGCTTGGGCATGTTCCAGTGACTCGAGCACCAATGTGACAGCGCCCTCGCCAACGATCAGACCATCCCGATCCGCATCGAATGGTCTGGGCGTGGTCGTCGGGGCATCGTTGCGATTGCTGGTGGCCATTAGCGTGTCGAATACGCCGACATGCGATGGACACAGCTCTTCACTGCCGCCAGCCACCATCAGGTCCTGTGCGCCGGCGCGGATGTTCTCGAATGCAAAGCCGAGACTTTGGCTGCTGGCGGTACAGGCACTAATCGTCGGGATGACGCGACCACGCAGTTTGAAAAACATGCCGATATTCGCGGCTGCGGTGTGCGCCATCAGACGAACGTAGCTGGTGGCATTGACCTTTCGAGCGGTGTGGTGCAACAGGATATGCGCCATCTCGGCGAGTGCATCGGTACTGCCGGACGAGGAGCCATAGGCGACACCGGCACGACCGGATTGCAGTACCTCGGAACCCAGAAGCTGTGCACTGTCCAGAGCCAGCTCGGTCGCACGGACTGCAAGTTTGGCGTTACGTCCCATCGTGCGTGTGCGCCGTCGTGTGTAGTTGGGAGGTAGCTCGAACTCGGTGACCGGTGCGGCAATTAGACAGTCCAGGCCGTCGATCTTTTCCCAGTCGTCGATACGGCGTACGGCGCTGTTGCCTTGCTGCAGTTGGGATTGAATCGTCGGCCAGTTGTCGCCGAGCGCGGTGATGCCGCCAATACCGGTGACGACCACGCGTCGCATCAGGCCATACCCCCGTTGACCGAAATGACCTGGCGAGTGATGTAGCTGGCCTCCGGGCTGAGCAAAAAGCGTACGGCGCTGGCGACCTCTTCGACCTGACCCAGACGCCCCAGCGGGATGGCCTTGAGTATCTGATCGCGTGCCTCATCGGGCATGTCGGCGAGCATGTCGGTTTCGATCAGTCCCGGAGCGACGCAGTTAACGGTAATTTTTCGTCGCGCCAATTCGACCGCCAGCGCCTTGGCAGCACCAATAATGCCGACTTTGGAGGCGCTGTAATTGACCTGGCCGCGATTGCCGATCAGACCGGAAACCGACGAGAGCGCAACAATGCGTCCAGGTTTGCGGCGTCGGATCAGCGGCATCACCAGCGGCTGTACCACGTTATAAAAGCCATCGAGGTTGGTGCGCAACACCGTGTCCCAATCGGTATCTGTCAATGCCGGGAAGGCAGCGTCGCGTGCGACACCCGAGTTCAATACCAGACCGTAGTACATGCCGTTGACTTCGATGTCGGCCTCAAGCGCAGCGCGGCAGGCATCACGATCGCTGACATCAAATTGCAACACGCGCGCATGAGTGCCGCCTGCTCTAATCTCGTCGGCGAGCGCATCGGCCGCATCGCGACTGGCGACGCAATGCACGACGAGATCATAGCCGTGGGTGGCGAGATCCAGCGCGATGGCGCGACCGATGCCGCGACTCGAACCGGTGACCAGCACACAGGGTTTTGTGTCAGTCATGGGGTGTCCTTTTCAACCGATTTGGGGGCATACACACTGAGTACACACTCGACGGGCCATTCGTCATGCAGTGTCTTACAGCGATAGGCGCTCATGCCCGCGCCGTCGGAAAATTCCTGTCGCGCCTCCAGCTTCATGGTGGCGCCCAGCGGAATATGACTGACGCCGCAGACCAGTTTGCGGGTGCCCAGCAGCAAGCCCTGCGGGATGCTGCCACCTGCATTGGCTGCCTCAATGCCGCCGATGAGCGCCGCGGTCTGCGCGAAGTACTCAAGCAGCGCCCAGGCGGGTACACCGCGATCAGCATCGACGAACGGGTCGTCGGCCCGAATGAGCGTTTCGGACACGGCAAATGTCTGATCGCCGTCAATCAATCGATCGATCAGGCGCATGGGACGACGGTGCGGTAGCAACGTATCCAGATCATCGGTGGGCAACATGTCGGCGAAGTTCATCCGTTTTGACCTTGCAGTTCGAGGTGGGCCTGCATGCGTTCTGCCAGTACCGACGGTGCACCGATCAACAGCTCACCGTCGTTCATATCAACCGGCACCTGAATGGTCTTGCCGCTGGCAGCCAGTGCACCATCCGCTTGTGTCAGGGAGTACTCAAATACCATCCGATATTCCCACTCCGTCATACGGGCTTCAACGTTGATCACGTCATGAAAACGCACCGGCGCACTAAAGCGACTTTGTAGATCAGCGACTGGCCAGACCACACCGGAGTCAGCCATCTGTCGGTAGCTGTAATCAATCTTGTCGAGCGCTGCACAGCGCGCGGCTTCGAAGTAGCGAAAGTAGTTGCCGTGCCAGACCAGACCCGCCGGATCGACATCGTGAAATGGCACCGTGAGTGTCACGGCTGCCTGCAGCAGGACGGGTTTGGATTGTCGCATCGATCAGTCTCCGGTCACCTGGCCCCAGCGGCCGCGTAGCACTTGAATAGCAAACCACGGTGCGCGCACCAGCATCGAGGCGATGAGACGGATATGCATCAACACCATGCGTACATTGTCCTGTCCGTAGCGGAAATGTGAAACCCCTGCCGTAGGATAAATCACGCGCGTGTCGAGGAAGTGAAAGTGCATACCGTGCCAGCGCGCCTTGACTAGAATGTCGGCATCGAAGTCCATGCGCGCCGCCGGTCGGTGGTGTGTGATCAACTCGAGCGTTTGTCGCAGTGGATACAAACGAAACCCGCACAGTGAATCGCGCATACCGGTAGACCAGGTTTCGATGAACACGACTGCGTCGGTTAACTTACGGCCCCAGACCCGAATCCACGGTGCGTCGTCACCGAATACTGGCGCGCCGCAGATGATGGTGTCGGGGCGCTTGCGTGCCGCCTCAATGAAGCGCGCCACATCGGCTGGATCATGTTGTCCATCGGCATCCATTTGCAGCGCGTGCGTATAGCCGGCTGCCGCCGCGTATTCGAAACCGGCGACCACGGCATCGCCCTTGCCAGCATTGGGCGTTCGCAGCAACAACTCGAACCCGTGGGTCTCGGCGAGTGCTTGCACCTGCTGGCGTTGATCGGTGTCACTGCCATCGTCAACCACCAGCAACGGCACACCGGTAGTCACAAGACCGCTTACATAGTCTGCAAATTGGCGACTATGGTTGTAGTGCGGCACCAGAATGACGGGGCGCAAGTCAGTCATGCAAATACGATGCTCGCGCGTGAGTGAATGCGCTCACCATCACGATACAGCGCAACGACCGTGCGCTTTTCCGGCTTGTAGGTCAGCGTCAGTTGGACGCTGGCCGGTGGCAAAATCGGATTTTGGAATTTGACGTTGTTCAGCTGTTTGACGTCGCTCAGCGAAGTCCAGACCCGCGCGGCTATTTGGCTTGCCCACCGCAACTGCACGACCCCGGGCAGCACCGCACGCTGGGGAAAATGACCGTCCAGCCACGGACTGTCTTCTGGCACCGCCAACGATAGCGTGCACTCGTGCTCTGCGGTTGTCGCGAAATGCTGGATAACCGGCCAGTCGGCGGTGCGTGGCCACTGCAGTATTGATTGATCTGTCATGGATTGGGCGTCGATGGGTTGCTCGGCGGCATTGCTCGTTTGGCCACGGCACGCTTGTAAAACACGCGTACGATCATCTCGCCAACCAGCAGCACACCGATCAGTGCATAGGATATAACGCCATTATAAAGCGCCCACACCTTGAGTGGTGCGGCGAACGCGCTCCAGGCCGCGATGGCGCCATTGACGATGAAGAACCCGCACCAGACCAACGTGACCCACCACAAATAGGCAACCGCCTCATCCGGTACAGGCTGCCGCAGTGCACGCAGTCCGCGCTCAATCACCGTTGGCGGGGAGTGAAGGCTGGCGGCGAATACGACGAGTAGCACCGCATTGATTACAACCGGATAGAGCGTCAGCCAGCGCAGGTCACCATGCAGTAATAGTGCTGCGATAAAAGCCACTGCGATACCACAGGCGATCAGTTGTCGCGCTCGGGTCGCCAGCGCGCCGGTCAACCAAAGGCGTGCGAGCACCAGCAGTGCCAGTGTGATGCCGAATGTCACAACGCCAAGCTCGCGCACGCCATAATAGACGGCGAGCGGGTAGGCCAGTAACGCGATCACCAACAGCGTATTCACAAGCGCGCGAATCATGGCCTGTGGTGGGCGTTAGGTGGAGAGCGCCTGCTCGAGTGGGATATTTTCGCTATCGATGATGTTGACGATGTCTTGCAGCGTACGCACTGCCTTGAATCGTTCACGTGCGATCTCGTGACCGGTGGTCTCGCGCAGGTGAACCAACAGGTCGACCGCATCGATGCTGTCCAGGCCCAATTCGTCGCCCAGTTGTGCGTCGGGGCGCATGGCCTCGGCATCGATGTCGAACTCGGCAATCAGAATCTGGCAGAGGTAGTGGTAAGTGCTCGCTTCCATGACAGCGTTCATTTTTATCGTCGGGTGGTCCGTAACTGCGAGATTGTACACCTAGAGCAACAGCTCGCGCAGCCGCTCGGTGATGGCATGTGAGGCCTCGCGCTCCTCTCGACGGCTAGGGTTGCTGCTTGCCAGATACTCGGCCGGTGCAATGCGATCCAGAATATGGATATGAAAGTGCACGCGTCGCTCCGGGATCGATGACCAGGGCTCGCCCTTGCGCAGCGTGAGCGGCGAGACCTCGATGCGAATGGGCAGCAAATCGACATGGGATCGCAACGCCAATACGGCGGCACCGCGCTTGAGTTCAGGCTGTTCTTCGGCACGCACGCGTGTACCCTGAGGGAACAACACCATACTGCCGCCGTCGGTCAGTCGGCGCACCGCCTCGGTCAACAAATGCTCGTCATCGTCATTACGTAAATAACCCGCCGCGCGCACCGCGGCCATCATGATCGGATTGCGCCAGTGACTGCCTTTGACGACGCAGTCTGCGCCGGGGAATAGCCACATCAGACAGACTGCATCGACCAGCGTAATGTGATTGGCGACGATCAGCGCGGGCCGCTCGAGGTTGCCCACAAGATCTCCGAAAATATGAAAATCATGCAGCGTCACGCCCATGAAGCGGAAGAAAAAACCGAACAACTTCGAGACACTGGCACGGGCGATACGCTGGCGGCGTTCCCGGTTCCAGATCAATAGCCATAGCAGCGGCGCATACACCAAGCCGAACAGCAGCGCCCCGATCGGGAACACGGTGAACGACAGCGCTGTCCAGAATCTGCGCAGCCGAATCCCCCAGACACCATCGAACGCATTGCGTTGACCGGGTTTTGTCCGTATTGAGTTTTGCTCGCTTGGCGTCACAATATTGGGTTCTTCTCAACACACCAGCAGGGCGACGTGACCAAACAGGATTGCCGAGTCACAGGATGGACGCAGGTTAGCGCGGTTGGCAGCGGTCGTGCCAGTCTGCGTGACGCATTGGCGACGCGCCGCAGTGGTCTGCGACGCAACGACTACCCGCGCTCGCAAATCGATACGTGGATTGGTCGCGTCGAGGGCGTTGAGGCGCTCGACTGGGACAGCGATGCGCAGCGCTGGGAGAGCCGCAACAATGCGCTGGTGCGCATGGGGCTGGCCGCCGATGCGTTCAGCTCGCACGTGTTGGAGATGCGTGAGCGTTTCGGTGCGCATCGCATCGGCACGGTGATTGGCACCAGCACATCGAGTATCGGTCGAACAGAGGATGCGTTCACGCAGCTTGAAGCGGGTCGTTTTCCGATCCATTACCGACAACCGGATGTGCACAACCCGCATTCGCCCGGTGCTTACGTCGCGCACGTGCTGGGTTTGCGTGGACCGGAGCTGACCATTAGTACCGCCTGCGCGTCGAGCGCGCGGGTGTTTGCCACCGCCTGGCGCTGGCTGCAGTGCGGCATCGTCGATGCGGTGCTGGTCGGCGGCATCGATTCGCTTTGCCACAGTGTCATTGGTGGCTTTAACAGTCTGGAATTGACCTCGACCGAACGCTGCCGACCATTCGATGCGCGTCGCAATGGCATCAACCTGGGCGAGGCCGCGGGCTACGCGCTGGTGACCTTGGCCGAACATGCGCCAACGGATTCGGTGCGTCTGGCAGGCTACGGTGAAACCTCTGATGCGTTTCATATGTCGCAACCCGCACCTGGTGGTGAGGGCGCACTGCGCTCAATGCGCGCCGCATTGGCGCGCGCCGGTATTCGCGGTG
>JBCCZN010000015.1:0-24980 GCA_039187375.1 Pseudomonadota bacterium | reverse complement strand
CTTCAAGTCACCCTCACTGGCCGAGCGCAGGATATCGTTGATTTCCTCGACACTCGTATCGCGACTGGCAACAAAACTCAGATCCACCATGGATACGTTGATCGTCGGGACCCGCACCGCAAACCCGTCAAGCTTGCCTGCCAGCTCCGGCAAGACCAGACCAACCGCTGCAGCGGCGCCGGTTTTAGTCGGAATCATCGACATCGTAGCGGAGCGCGCACGCCGTAGATCCTTGTGGAATACGTCGGTAAGCACCTGATCATTGGTGTAGGCATGAATAGTGGTCATGATGCCATGCTCGACGCCAATGGCATCGTGCAATGGCTTGACCAGCGGTGCCAGACAATTGGTCGTACAGGACGCATTCGAGATCACGTCATCGTCAGCACTCAACGTGTCGTGGTTGACACCGTAAACGACGGTTGCATCCACGTTGTTGCCAGCCGGCGCCGAGATCACGACCTTTTTCGCACCGGCGTCGATATGCGCCTGTGCCTTTTCCTTGGTGCGGAAGATACCGGTGCACTCCAGCACGACATCGACGCCCAACTCCCCCCACGGCAACTTGGCCGGATCGCGCTCCGCGGTAACACGAATGCGATCGCCGTTGACGATCATGTGATCGCCCTCGACAGATACCTCACCCGGGAACTTGCCGTGCGCGGTGTCAAAGCGGGTCAGATAAGCATTGGATTCAGCGTCGCCCAGGTCGTTGACGCCAACCACCTGCAACTCGCTGCGACGATTACTCTCATACAGCGCACGCAAAACGTTACGCCCGATCCGGCCGTAGCCGTTAATTCCAACCTTTATGGTCATTATTTCCTCCCGTTACGTCGCCTGCTGGCGACCCGCGTGACTAGCTGGTCAGCAACTGCAGCGCCTGGCGGCGCACGTTGTCGACCGTGAAACCAAACTTCGAAAACAACTGGCCGGCCGGTGCGGATTCGCCGAACCGATCGATGCCGACCACCGCGCCGTTCAAACCGGTAAAGCGACGCCAGATATCGGTGGCACCAGCCTCGATCGCCAGCCGCGGAATTGCTTCATCGCCGAGCACCCGATGCTGCCAGGTCGCCGACTGTTCGTTAAACACCTCAACGCAGGGCATCGACACGACTCGCGCAGCCACGCTTCGATCCGCCAGATCGCCCTGTACCTGCAACGCCAATGACAATTCCGAGCCGGTCGCGATCAGAACGATATCCGGCTCGCCCTCGCAATCGCTAACAATGTAACCGCCACTTCGAATGGCAGCGATTTGATCGCTGTCGCGTTCAACGAAGGGTAGGCCCTGGCGGGTCAACACCAATGCGCTCGGCGCGCTGCGATTCTCCAACGCGCACTGCCAGGCTACCAGCGTCTCCATCGTGTCAGCTGGACGCCAGACATACAGGTTCGGCATCAGACGCAGACTCGCAACATGTTCGATGGGCTGGTGTGTCGGACCATCTTCGCCAAGCCCGATCGAGTCGTGCGTGTAGACCAGGATGTTCTGGCATTCCATCAATGCTGCCATCCGAACCGCGTTGCGCGCGTAATCTGAAAAGGTCAGGAAGGTACCGGAGTAAGGAATGACACCGCCGTGCAGCGCCATGCCATTGCCGATGGCAGTCATCGCAAACTCGCGCACACCGTAATTGACATAGTTGCCGGCCGGATTGTCAGCGTCCAGCACTGACGAGCCATCGTGAAACGTGTTGTTGGAACCGGTCAGATCCGCAGAACCACCGATCATCTCCGGAAGCTTGCCGGCCATCGCATTCAACGCCGCCAGCGACGCCTTGCGGGTCGCCATGCTGGCCGAGTCATCGGCGCAGGCTGCAATCGCCGCCGTGCACGCGGCTTCCCAGTCAGCAGGCAGTGCCCCGGCCATTTGCCGGTCCAGCGCTTCGGCCAATTGCGGATGCGCCGCCTGGTAGGCCGCAAAACGCGTCTGCCAGGCCGCCTCGACCTCGGCGCCTGCGCGGCTCGCGTCCCAACCTGCGCGTACCTCATCGGGTATCTCAAACGGCGCATGCGCCCAACCGAGTTGCTCGCGTGTCGCAGCAATCTCGTCATCGCCAAGCGGTGCTCCATGCGTGGCGGCCGTACCGGCCTTGTTCGGCGAACCAAAACCGATCACCGTCTTGCAGATCACAAGCGAGGGGCGCTCACCCTCAGCCTTGGCCTGGTGCAGCGCATCCTGGATGGCGGCAGCATCATGGCCATCGACCGCCTCCACGACATGCCAGCCATACGCTCTGAATCGGGCCGCGGTGTCATCGGTAAACCAGCCATCAATCTCGCCATCGATCGAGATGTTGTTAGCGTCGTACACACAGATCAGCTTGCCCAGCTTGAGTGTACCGGCCAGCGAACACGCTTCATGCGAGATGCCCTCCATCAAGCATCCGTCACCCAGAAACACCCAAGTGTGATGATCGATGATGTCATGCCCTGGCCGATTAAACGTAGCGGCCAGGTGCTTTTCAGCAATCGCCATGCCCACGGCATTAGTGACACCCTGACCTAGCGGGCCGGTCGTGGTCTCGATACCAATGTCGAGGTCGCGCTCAGGATGACCGGCTGTATGCGCACCCAGTTGGCGAAAATCCTTCAACTGTTGCATCGACAATGGATAACCGGACAGGTGCAGCAGCGCATAAATCAGCATCGAGCCGTGCCCGTTCGAGAGTACGAACCGATCCCGATCCCACCAGCGCGGATTGGCCGGGTTGTGCTTCAGGAAATCGTTCCACAGCACCTCGGCGATATCCGCCATACCCATCGGTGCACCCGGGTGGCCGGAATTGGCCGCTTGAACCGCATCCATCGCCAACGCGCGAATAGCATTGGCTAACTGACGCCGTGACCCTGTCACAGCTGCCGGATCTTGAATTGACATAGTGTCCCCAACACAAAACTGCGGAGCATTGTCGCTTTTTTTGCCTTGGGGCAGCAAGCATATCCACTCAGATCATTAGCAATACCGGCATATGTTGTTATCATTACCGGCTAGCGATTCCCCTTCGCAGAGGCATTCATGAGCAACTCCTACCTGTTTACGTCCGAGTCCGTCTCGGAGGGTCACCCTGATAAAGTCTCCGATCAGATTTCGGACGCGATACTCGATGCGATTATCGACGAGGATGTGCGCGCACGCGTGGCCTGCGAAACGCTGGTGAAAACCGGGATGGTGATCGTCGCCGGTGAGGTGACGACCAGCGCCTGGTTGGATATCGAAGAAATTATCCGTGGCGTTGTACTCGACATTGGCTACAACAGCTCCGATATGGGCTTTGACGGCCAGTCCTGTGCAGTATTGAATGCGATCGGCAAACAGTCCCGTGATATCAACCAGGGCGTTGATCGCGAGGACGAAGCCTCACAGGGCGCCGGCGACCAAGGCCTGATGTTTGGTTACGCCAGCAACGAAACCGACGTATTGATGCCTGCGCCGATCACCTACTCGCATCGCCTGGTGCAGCGTCAGGCAGCGGTGCGCAAGGACGGCACATTGCCGTGGCTGCGACCGGATGCCAAAAGCCAGATCACGTTCCGCTACGAAGGCGACAAACCGGTGGCAATCGATGCGGTGGTGTTATCGACACAACATGCGGACAGCGTGAATAACGCTGAGATTCATGCCGGTGTCATGGAGCACATCATCAAACCGGTGCTGCCCGAACATTGGCTATCGGATCAGACGATCTACCACATCAACCCCACCGGCCGATTCGTTGTCGGTGGGCCGGTCGGTGATTGCGGCCTGACTGGTCGGAAGATTATCGTTGACACCTACGGCGGCGCTGCACGTCATGGCGGTGGTGCATTCTCTGGCAAGGACCCGTCTAAGGTGGATCGTTCGGCGGCCTACGCCGCGCGCTACGTGGCCAAAAATATCGTCGCAGCAGGGCTTGCGGAACGATGTGAGATTCAAGTCTCTTACGCTATTGGTGTTGCCGAGCCCACATCGATCACGGTGCAGACTTTCGGTACCGGCCGAATTGCCGAGGAAAAGCTGACGACGCTGGTGCGAGAGCACTTTGACCTGACCCCGTTTGGCATTCTGAAGATGCTGGATCTACTCAAGCCGATCTATCGTCAAACAGCCGCCTACGGACACTTTGGTCGCGACGACATTGATCTGTCGTGGGAGCGTACGGATATGGCCGATCGCCTGCGCGCAGCTGGCGAAAAATTGGCTTGATAATGGGCCCGAAAAAGAGACCGATGAAACTTTGATAGCGCATCTGGCGGTTCAGTAATACCGAAAAGGGATGCTGACAGCAGATTGCCTGATACATACTGAATGTAAGACTACTCAAGACGAGGAATCACAATGAGCACGAGCGCAACAGAATTGCCGACTCAGGACTATAAGGTCGCCGATATCACCAAAGCCGAATGGGGCCGCAAAGAGCTGCAGATTGCAGAGACCGAAATGCCGGGCCTGATGGCGCTGCGCGAGGAATACGGTGCATCGCAGCCATTAAAAGGCGCACGCATTGCCGGTTGCCTGCACATGACCATTCAAACCGCGGTTTTGATCGAGACACTAAAGGCGCTCGGTGCGGACATCCGCTGGTCGTCTTGCAATATCTACTCGACCGAAGATCACGCAGCGGCGGCGATCGCAGCGGCCGGCATTCCGGTGTTTGCCTGGAAAGGCGAGACCGAAGATGAATACTGGTGGTGTGTCGAACAGACGGTTAACGGCCCGAACGGCTGGACGCCCAACATGATCCTCGACGATGGCGGCGATCTGACCGGCCTCATTCACGACAAGTATCCGCAAATGTTTGACGAAATCCGGGGCATCTCTGAAGAGACCACCACCGGCGTCAAGCGCCTGTACGAGATGGCGCGCGACGGTAAGCTCGCCTGCCCGGCAATCAACGTCAATGACTCGGTCACCAAATCGAAATTCGACAACCTGTATGGCTGCCGCGAATCTCTGGTGGATGGGATCAAACGCGCCACCGATGTCATGGTGGCCGGCAAAATTGCCGTCGTCGCAGGCTATGGCGATGTCGGTAAAGGCTCAGCGCAAAGCTTGCGTGGCCTGGGTGCCACCGTTTGGGTGACAGAGATTGACCCGATCTGTGCGTTGCAGGCAGCGATGGAAGGCTATCGCGTCGTGCGCCTTGAAGACGTCGTCGAGCAGGTCGATATTTTTGTTACCGCAACCGGCAACTACAACGTCATTAATGGCGCGATGCTCGACCGCATGAAAAACCAGGCGATCGTTTGCAACATCGGACACTTCGATAATGAAATTGATGTCGCCTACCTACGCAACTACGTGTGGGACAACATCAAGCCACAGGTGGATCACATCACCCTGCCCAGCGGCAACCGCATCATCCTGCTGGCTGAAGGTCGCCTCGTCAATCTTGGTTGTGCCACTGGCCACCCGAGCTTTGTCATGTCCGCATCATTCACCAACCAGGTGCTTGCGCAAATCGATCTTTGGAACAACCCGGAGAAGTACAACAATGAAGTCTATGTTCTGCCGAAAGATCTGGACGAAAAAGTCGCTGCGCTGCATCTCGAGCGAATTGGCGCGAAACTGACCACGTTGACGCAGGAGCAGGCTGACTACTTCGGCGTATCCCAACAAGGACCGTTCAAGACGGATACCTATCGCTACTGAGCGATGCCAAAAGCGCAACAAAGCGCCTGGCAACACGAAAAAAGCTCCCTCTCGGGAGCTTTTTTTTACGCGGCGTTGGCCAGCTCAAATCTCAGTCATCTCGAAATCTTCCTTGCCGCAGCCGCAGTCCGGGCATCGCCATGACAGCGGCACGTCGTCCCAGCGCGTACCGGGCGCCAAACCGGCTTCAGGATCACCTTCCGCCTCGTTGTAGATATATCCGCAGATCAGGCACATGTACGTCTTCATAGCGCCGTTAATGGTACCAGTTCATGCGCGTCAACGAGTGCCAGTCAGGCTACAATAGCGATGGGACGAATCTTGATGCTATGGGACAAAACTAATGAGCCTTTATCAGCAGGCCTGCCAGGTCATTCCAGGCGGTGTAAATTCGCCGGTCCGCGCTTTCAACGGCGTGGGCGGTGAACCAGTATTTTTCAAGCGCGGCAAAGGTGCGCGGGTTTGGACCGAAGACGGTCGCGAGTTGATCGACTACATCGGCTCGTGGGGGCCGATGATCATCGGTCACGCCCATCCTGATGTGATCTCTGCGGTACAACAAACCGCGGAGAATGGACTGTCGTTTGGCGCACCCTGTGCGTTGGAAACCGAATTGGCGCGCAAGGTCATCAGCATCATGCCGTCCATCGAAAAGGTTCGTATGGTCAGCTCGGGCACCGAAGCGACGATGAGCGCCTTACGCCTGGCCCGAGGCTTCACTGGTCGTGACACCATCGTCAAGTTTGAGGGCTGCTATCACGGCCACTCTGATTCGCTGTTAATCAAAGCCGGCTCTGGTGCACTGACACTGGGCGTTCCCAGCTCACCGGGTGTCCCAGGCGCACTGGCAGAACACACGCTGACACTGCCGTTCAATGACAGTGCCGCTGTGCGAGCGCTATTTGCCGAACATGGCGAACGAATCGCCTGCATCATCGTCGAGCCGATTGCCGGCAATATGAACTTCGTACCGCCGGTACCCGGTTTTCTCGAAACGCTACGCGAGGTCTGCGACGCCTCCGGTGCAGTGTTGATCTTTGATGAGGTCATGACTGGGTTTCGCGTCGCGCGTGGCGGCGCCCAAGAGGTCTATGGTGTGCGTCCCGACATGACCACGCTTGGCAAGGTAATCGGCGGTGGCATGCCTGCCGCGGCCTTTGGTGGCCGCGAGGACATCATGCACCACATCGCGCCCGTGGGGCCGGTCTACCAGGCGGGCACGCTGTCAGGCAACCCGGTTGCGATGGCAGCGGGACTTGCGACGCTGCAACACATCGATCAAGACGGCTTCCATACAGCACTGCAACACAAGTGTGAGCGCCTGCTGGCCGGATTGCGGGCAGCCGCAGACAAACACGCTGTGCCGATCGTGACCGGTGCCTGCGGTGGCATGTTCGGATTCATTTTTACCGAACAAGACGCGGTGACCAGTTTCGACGACGTTAGCCATGCCAACATCGACTATTTCAAACGCTTTTTCCACGCGATGCTGGAGCGAGGCGTCTACCTGGCGCCGTCAGCCTATGAAGCCGGGTTCATCTCTGCCGCCCACACCGATGCGGATATTGATCGGACGATCGCACTGGCCGACGACGCAATGGCGTCTTTAGCCGCCTGACTACTGGCGCAGTTGCTGCAGGAGCGCGGCGACCAGCAACAGTCGCGCGTTTGCATCATCGGTTTCCAGGCAGTGCTGCCGCTGAGCAAGCGGAATCGGCAATATTTCGCAAAAGCGGTGACTGACCCAATGCGCATCATCGAATGCACGCGGCAGGTCTTCATACAGTTTGCCCAGATCATCGAGCACATCTTGCAGAATCTCTGCAAGATGCTGCATGTCTTCGGGTAATGGCTCGGAGGGCGGATCCGGAACCAACGCGACCTCACCGATGCGCAATCCGTCGTCGGCAGTCTGCTCCGACAGCAGACGAAATCGTTGGTCACCGATGGCCGTGATACCAAGCAGACCATCGCTACCCTGATAAAAATCGACGATATTCGCCAGCGTGCCTACATCGTGGATTTGTGATGGCCCAACCTCGCGTCCCTCGCTGATGGCCACGACACCGAACGGCGTGCCATGACGCATACAACGCTTGATCATGTCGATGTAACGCGCCTCAAACAGCCGCAGCGGCAATGGTCCTTGCGGAAACAGCACCGTTTGCAGGGGAAACAGCGGCACCGACTGTGTGAGCGGCTCAGTCATCCGAACCTCCATCAATCAACTGCGTAAGCTTGCCACGCAAGCCGGCAAAGCCACCATTTGAGAGCATAACCACATCATCACCCGGTCCGAGCGTGTCAGCGAGATGGGCAACGATATCGCCAACATCGTCAAACAACCAAACCGATCCGGCATCGTGTAGCACCGCCTGGATATCCCAATCCAACGCCGCCGGTCGCAGCACCAATAACTGATCCGCATCCGCCAACGCGGCCGCCAGTGTCTGTTGATGCACTCCCATGCGCATCGTATTCGAACGCGGCTCGAACACGGCGATCAATCGGCGCCCCGGTGCGTGCGTGCGCAAGGCGGACAATGTCATTCGCAGCGCAGTCGGATGATGCGCAAAGTCATCGAACAGTCGCACGTCCCGGCGCTGTGCGACCAGTTCAAGACGTCGCGCTACGCTGCGAAATTTCGGCAATGCGGCCAGTGCATCACCGGCGTTGAGCCCGGCAGCATGCACCAGCGACACGGCTGCCGCGACATTGGCCGCATTGTGTCTGCCCAGCAACGGCGTGCTGGCGGTGTAGCGCTGCCCTGCCAACTCCACATCCAATAGCTGCTGGTCGAGCGCGACAGTGACATCGGCTGTTGCGACCGGCGGTGTCGCGAATCGCAATAAGTTTGACCAACAGCCCATCTCGATTACAGACTCGATGGCCGCCACATCCGCGGGAATGACGAGCGTGCCCGCCGCCGGCACCATTCTCAACATCTGATGGAACTGCCATTGAATCGCAGCCAGATCAGCATAAATATCAGCATGGTCAAATTCGAGATTGTTGATGAGCGCAATCTCGGGCCGGTAGTGAACAAACTTGGCTCGCTTATCGAAAAACGCGGTGTCGTATTCGTCTGCCTCAATCACAAACCAGTCGCTACTGCCCAAGCGTGCACTGACCTCGAAATTGGCCGGAACACCACCGATCAGAAACCCGCAATTCTCGCCGAGCGCGTCCAACAGGTATGCCAGCAACGACGCGGTCGTCGTTTTGCCATGCGTACCGGACACTGCGATCACGCGTTTGCCCACCAGCACGTGATCGGCCAGCCACTGTGGCCCGGAGGTGTAGGCAGCACCTGAGTCCAGGATCGCCTCCATCAGCGGATTGCCGCGGCTCACTACGTTGCCGATGACATACAAGTCCGGATTGAGCTCGAGCTGATCGGTCTGCCAACCTTCGATCAATTCGATCCCGAGGGCCTCGAGCTGACTGCTCATCGGAGGATAGACATTGGCATCGCAGCCTGTCACACGGTGACCGGCTTGCCTTGCCAGCGCCGCCACACCGCCCATGAACGTGCCGCAGATGCCTAGGATATGCAGGTGCATCAGCTCGCGGGTACCAGTGCCGTGATCACCATCAACTGCGGCACGAAAATCGCTAGCGACAAGACGCAACCGAGCAAGAGGTTGAGCTCCAGCGCCTGTGAAAAAATATAGCCATCGACAACCAATGACCATAGCCAGGTTAGCTGCAACAGCGTGACCACCGTCTCGCGTGGCATACCCAGTTGCAACACGACGACCATCACCAACTGCACAAGCTGGAACAGCGCAGCGGCACCGAATGCCGCGGTCAGGGTCTGGCGCCGCCGTGCACTGCGTCCAAACTGTGCCAGCATGACACTAACGGCCACGGCGAAGAAACCGGCATATAGCATGTAGATCAATGCGGAGCGCGCAAGATCCTGCTGCATCAAATAGGCTGATGCCAGATCCAGCAGTAACGCCCAAAACACAACAGTGGCCAGCAAGGCGCTGGAATACGGTAATTCGGCGGGACTACGGCGCAACGCCAAAAAAGGCGCCATCATTCGAAAAAGACTCAGCAACCGGGATACCTCTGTTACATTGGTAACGTGCACTTTTGCACCGCCATCTTGCGGCACAGACATCGAGTACATCAACACACAGTCCGGTCTCGACGACGCCACGGCGATGGTCCGCGCCGGCAATACGTTGGCATTCGATACAGAATTTCTGCGCGAGAAAACCTATCACCCTCTGTTGTGTCTCGCACAACTAAATATCGATGGCAAGATTCTGATCATCGATCCACTGCAGGCGCTCGACTACAGCGAGCTGTGGCAGGCGTTGCTCGACGCGGAGCTGACGCTGCATGCTGGCCGACAGGATCTGGAGGTCCTGGCAGGTGTTGCTGATGGGTTGCCGCGGCGGTTGTTTGATACCCAGATCGCCGCTGGTCTGATCGGACTCCCCCCGCAGGTCGGTTATGCATCATTGGTTGATGAGGTGTGCCATGTACGCCTGGACAAGGCCCACACTCGCACGGACTGGAGTCGGCGGCCGCTGGCGCAGGCAGTGCTGCAATACGCCGCCGACGATGTGGTCTACCTGACGCGGGTGCGCGAGCACCTGTCGTCAGAGCTCGACCGACTGGATCGCTTGCACTGGTTGCATGAAGACTGTGCATCGCTGCTGGATCCGGAGCATTTCACAGTGGATACGAAGGGGGCATGGCGACGGGTTAAAGGGCTCGGACGCTTGCCGGGCGAAGTACAGCAACGTGGCCGGGCATTGGCTTCCTGGCGTGAGGCGATGGCCGACCGGCGTAATTTGCCGCGCCAGTGGCTACTTCGTGATGAGGCTTTGATCGCGATTGCGTTCGAAGCACCAGACGATATCGATACGCTGGCCGGCATTAACGGTGTACCGCGCAAACTGATCGACCGGCGTGGCAAAGATATTCTGGCGGTCCTGGCCGGCGAGCTGGATGCCGTGCCTGCGCCGCGATCGCGGCCCGATGAGGCAGAAAAAAAACTCGTCAAGCTACTGAGCACGATTGTGCGTGAGGCAGCGTTGTCGCTTGCCATCGAACCGGAGGTACTGGCCCCGCAGAAGGCCCTGCGCCGAATTGCCGCAGGCGACCTGCAGGTACGCGCGTTGACCGGGTGGCGCGATACAGTGATCGGCGAGGCGATCAGGGCACAGCTACCCTAATGCAGCCCGTTTAGGCGTGATCAGCCCGCAATCAACCGGATACTGCTGCGATCAGTCGAGCCTGCACCTCGTCCATGCTGCCCACAGCGTCGACCACGACGAGCTTGCTCTTGGCCTTGTAGTGATCGATCAGCGGTGCCGTCTGCTGCTGGTAAACTTGCAGACGATTGGCAATGGTCTCCTCATTGTCATCATCACGTTTGAGCAACTCACCGCCATCGGCTAATGCCGCGTCAATCTCCGCCTTCGGCGAAAAATAAATGTTCAACACCTTGCCGGTTTTGCTGCAAGTGCGCCGGCCACTCAATCGCTTCATCAAAATGTCGGTATCCACATCCATCAGCACCGCGGTATCCAGCGGTTTATCGATCTCAACCAGCAACGCCTCAAGAGCCTCTGCCTGAGCGCCGTTGCGCGGAAAACCGTCCAGCACGAAGCCGTGTTCACAATCCGGCTGCGCCAGACGCTCTTGAATCATGCCCAGCACTATGTCATCCGAGACGAGTTCACCGGCGTCCATCGCCTGTTTCGCTTTCTTGCCAAGTTCGCTACCAGCGGCAACGGCAGCGCGCAATAGATCTCCGGTCGAAATTTGTGGATAGCCACGATCGGCCATCAACCGTTGAGCCTGAGTGCCCTTGCCAGAGCCCGGCGCACCAAGAAGAACAATTCGCATGTCTAACCGCCTTTGCGACGAACAGTAAACAAACAGCCGGCTACCGTACTCGTACGCTGTGCCTGCGTCAACGCAGACTCAGGTGACGCCGACGTCGCCGGCGCTTTCGGCTATCCTCTGTTCCGTCAGGATTTAACCTAACTGCTGCATCACGGTCCCAGGGGGAAATTTAAATGTCAGCGAAAAATGCCTTTTACGCGCAATCGGGTGGCGTCACCTCAGTAATCAACGCGAGCGCCTGCGGTGTGATCGAAACAGCCCGCAAACACAAGAACAAAATCAAGAACGTCTACTGCGGCATCAACGGCATTATCGGCGCACTAACAGAGAACATGGTCAATGCCAGCCGCGAGCCTGCCCGCAACATTGCTGCACTGCGGCACACACCCGGCGGCGCGTTTGGCTCTGCCCGCTACAAATTGAAATCGATCGAGGAAAACCTGGCGGAATACCAGCGCCTGATCGAGGTATTCAAGGCGCATGACATCGGCTACTTCTTCTACAACGGCGGCAATGACTCGATGGATACCGCCCACAAGGTCAGCATTATGGCCAAGCGTATGGGTGTTGATGTGCAGTGCATTGGCATACCGAAAACCGTCGACAACGACCTACCCATCACCGATTGCTGCCCGGGCTTTGGTTCGGTGGCCAAGTACATTGCAGTATCGACACTGGAGGCATCGATGGACGTGGCCTCGATGGCTGAAACATCAACCAAGGTGTTCATCCTCGAGGTAATGGGTCGGCATGCGGGCTGGATCGCCGCCGCGGCGGGTTTGGCTGGCGAAGGCCCAGCCGAGGCGCCGCATATCATCTTGTTCCCGGAAGTGCCGTTCAACCGTAAACGCTTTCTCGCGAAGGTTGACCAATGCGTCAAGGATTATGGTTATTGCGTTGTCGTCGTCTCTGAAGGTGCACGCTACGCCGATGGTCGATTCCTGGCCGAATCCGGCACCCGAGATGCGTTTGGTCACGCGCAACTCGGTGGCGTAGCACCCGTGATTGCGCAGATGGTACGCGACGAGCAAGGTCATAAATATCACTATGCGGTTGCAGACTATCTGCAACGTAGCGCGCGCCACATGGCGTCGAAGACCGATGTCGATCAGGCCTATGCCGTCGGTGCTCACGCGGTCAAATTGGCAGTCGCGGGCAAAACCGCTGTGATGCCAGTGATCAAGCGAGTGTCAGATGCACCTTACAAGTGGCGAATCGATACGGCGCCGCTCTCACGCATCGCCAATAAGGAAAAACACGTACCTAAGAGCTATATCACCAAGGATGGCTTTGGCATTACCGCGCGAGCGCGGCGCTACCTCGCACCGTTGATCAAAGGAGAGGATTTCCCACCTTTCAAGAATGGATTGCCGGTCTATGTCAGCCTGAAGAACCACCGTGTCGCGGCCAGGTTGAAAGACTCGTTTGTCGTGTAGCGCGGATCACGGTATGCATCAAACGGCTCAGCACAATTCCACATGAGGACGGTGGTGGCGCTAGCGCGCACGTGTCAGGCACGCGCGCTGCCGCGACCAACGAGAATGGGCGCCCTGACGAAATGACCCTGCGCAAAGTCGACACCCAGATCACGTAGCGTATCGAAGTCGTTCTGATCCTCAACCTGCTCGGCGATCGTATGGAAGCGCATCGCCTCAGCCAGTCGAATCAGTGAGGCGACCAACTCCTGATTCACCTCATCATCAACCAGATTACGGGTCAGACGTCCGTCAATTTTCAGGTAATCGAGCGGCAACTCACGCAGCTTCGCAAAGGCACCGGGCGTGCTGCCATAGTTGTCCAATGTGAAGCGACTGCCCATGCCATGCAACACCTCGATAAAGCGCCTGGCCTTGGTGAAATCGGCGTAAACCGCCTCTTCGGTCATCTCGAAACAGATTGCCTCGGGCGCCACGCTGCTGCCATCGAGCGCGTCAACAACAAAGTCGAGGAATGCATCATCGGAGAGCGTCTGCCCGGACAAATTAACACTACAACTGCGACCCGCTGGCACGACAATCTCATTATTGGCAATCGCATCGAAAGCGGCGCGCACCACCCAGCGGTCGATATCCGGCATCAGTTGGTAGTTTTCGGCGGCGCTCAAAAATTCAGCTGGTCGCACCAACTCGCCATGACGTCGCCGCAATCGCAATAACAACTCACAAGCCGGCCCATTGCCAGCCCCCTGATCGAGGGCAATGATTGGCTGTGATGCCAGATCGAACCGATCATCCTTGAGCGCGGACTGCAGGCGCTGCAACCAGCGAATCTCACCGCGCTCCCGCGCCACGATTTCGTCGGCCTCAGAGTAAACATGTACCTGGCCACGGCCGCTGCGCTTGGCGACGTAGCAGGCCGAGTCCGCCGCAGCTAGCACGTCCTGCACACTGCCGGAGGAGTCGCCGATTTCCAACAAACCAATGGAGACGCCTATGGTGAATATCCGGTCCTGCCAAACAAACCGATAGTCAGCAATTTCCCGACAAGTGGTATCAGCGATTTCCTGCGCTTTGGCCAGTGGGCAGCCCGGCAGCAGCATCGCGAATTCGTCTCCGCCGATGCGGGCCACCAAGTCGCTATCCCGTACCTGTTCTCGGAAAATGGCGGCGACGTTGCGCAACAGATCATCGCCGGCCTGATGGCCGCAGGAATCATTGACCGTCTTGAAGCGATCCAGATCCAGATACGCCAGCACGGCGCGCTGTCCCGCGCCGCGCACGGCATCCAGCACGCCACTCACACGCTCCTCAAACTCACGCCGATTGATTAGGCCAGTTAACGCATCGTGACTGGCCTGGTAGCTGATCCGTCGTGCATGACCACGCAGCTCACTGACGTCATGAAACACGACCACAACACCGAGCAAATCGCCCTCATCATCCTGGATCGGCGAGGCGCTCAACTCGACGGAAATCGACTCACTGCCAGAACCGCGCAATAGTAGTGCCCGGCGTCCCATGTTAACCCGCTGGCGCAGTGCTAAACATCGCTCGACAGGATCTCCCAGAGTCTTGTGGTCGACCTCATCGACTAATGTCGCCAGACGCGCAAACGGTACGCCGATGGCATCGCGCTCCAGCACGCCGAGTAACTGCGCCGCCGCACTGTTCATCGTCTTGATAATGCCTTGTGCATCGGTCGTGACAATACACTCCGCTATGGCACCCAGCGCGTGATCCAGCAGCGAGTCCGTCGGTTTGGCGCTGCCATCGTCATCGGTCGCAGCGCTCACAGGTCGGGCAATAGTCATCACCGCAACCTGGTCGCGAAACCGAATCAGCACCGCTGTTAGCGTGACCCAAATCGATCCACTGTCCGCGCTGATCAATTGGATTTCCTGCTGCTCGGGCACCGGCTCACCGGTCAGGCGACGCGCGGTAGTCTTGTCCCACAGCGCACGATAGGCCGGTTTCGCCAAATCCGTGACCGGCTTGTCGACCAGTGCCATGGCGTTAACACCCATCAATGCGGCCGCCGCCTCATTGGCGAACATAATCCGATCGGTATGAATGATGACAATATCCTGGAGTGCGTTTGCGAGTCGGGTGGCATCACCATCACGACGCCCGAGCGCTTCCTGCTTTGTAGCAATCGCATCGAACAATTTATTGACTGTGAGACTGACCGGCACCAGGGCATCGACGTCGGTGTTCAGCCGGTGGCCCACCGATGCATCCGATGCAACGCTACGCACATTGTCATGCCAGCGTTCAAGCTCGCTGTGCAAACGCCGCTCTCTGGCGGCAAACCAGAGCGCGAGCACGACCGCGATACCGGCAATACAACCGATCGCAATGATGAGCGCAGTGGAGCTGCCGAACATGCGTAAATCACCCCTGTCGCACCAGGGACACCACGCCGGGACTCACGTACCGTCATTGGCATGACGCCCTGTTACCATCCATGGTTGGCGCGGCCCGTTTCGAGCGACATTATTATCGTTATAAGCCTATTAAGAGTAGCTCATCGGTATTGCACGCACCGTCGGTTTTAACCATAACATCACGAACAATCGGCTGCTTAGTCTGTTTTCGATCCAGCCCACGCTATGAAATAATTGTCGGTGGGGATATGAACGGGAGTGACGTAGGCATGAATGTGCAAACCGCGCGCCGACAAATGGTGCTGCAACAGGTTCGCAGCTGGGATGTGTTCGATGAGCGCGTGCTCGACGTCATGCAGGACATACCGCGTGAGGCATTTGTACCCGAAGCCTGGCGTAGCGCAGCATTCGCCGATGCGCCGGTGCCGATCGGTCATGGCGAAACGACACTATTTCCCAGCCTTGAGGGACGCCTGCTACAGGCATTGATGCTCACGCCGGACTGCCGCGTACTTGAGGTCGGCAGCGGCAGCGGCTATCTCAGCGCTTGCCTTGGCCGACTGGCCAGCACGGTTATGGGCATCGAACGACACGCAGACCTGGCGCAACGCGCCTCACACACACTTGAAGCGCTAAGCATCAACAACGTGCAGACTCGGGTTGATCACGCCGCGCAACAGCTACCGCAACAGCGATTTGATGCCATCCTGCTAGGCGGCTCCGTGGCGACCAGCACCGCCCGCTTTGAAACTCTGCTCAACGAAGGCGGCCGGCTGGTTGGCGTTATTGGTAGCGGCCCGGTGATGCACGCGATGCGCATTACCCGCATCAGCGAATCCCGCTGGCAACGAGAAACTCTGTTTGAAACCTGCATCGAACCGCTCGCTGGGTTCGAATTGACTCAACAACTGGCGTTTTGAGCAGGCTTGACCGCGGTTATCAATGACCGATATAGTGTATTACATGACTATAACACCTAGCGTTTTGACTAAGGATGTCACGGCTTTATGAAACAGATTCTGATCCTCGGCATGGTGTGTGCCGCCACTCTCTCAGCGCCGAGCGCCGACGCAGCGGAAGATCTTCTCGATATCTACCAGCGGGCACTGCAGGCAGACCCGCTTATTCGTGAAGCGGAGGCTAACCGGCTCGCAACAGAAGAATCGCTGCCGCAGGCGCGTGGTCTGCTGCTGCCGCAAATCACCGCCAGTGCCTTTGAGCAACGCTCCGAATCCAACGGTGATCAGCTGTTCCAACAGGCGGATCCAACGACGGGCAATATCGTTAATGTGACCGCTCCATTCGAGAGCCGCAATAACGAGTTCTCACAATGGCAAATCCAGCTGACACAGACCGTGTTCAACTGGCAGCAAATCGCCGGCCTGCAGCAAGCCGGCAAGCGCAAGGCGGAAGCACAAATCACCTATGAAGCCGCTCAGCAAGGATTATTGCTGCGCGTAGCCGAGAGCTATTTTAACGTCTTGTCTGCTGAGGATTCGCTGGAGGCCAGCATCGCCAATCGCGAAGCGATCGCCAAGCAGCTGGACCAGGCACAAAAACGGTTTGATGTCGGCCTGATCGCTATTACCGATGTACAGGAATCTCAGGCAGCGTTCGACCAGGCGATTGCCGATGAAATCGCGGCTAAGCGCACGTTGGCCACCGCCAAGTACAGCCTGACCGAAATCACCGGCAGTCGAGTTGAAGACCTTGCAGAACCCAAGGGTGAGATTCCGTTGCTCGAGCCCACACCGGCGGTCGAGCAGGAATGGGTCAGTCTGGCACTGGAACAGAATCTCGATCTGGTCGCGGGTCGAATCAACGCAGAGGTAGCCAGTAAAGAGGTCAGCGTCCGCCGAGGCGCCCGCTATCCGACGGTAGACCTAATCGTCAATCGCACCAATCAGGAGTCAGAAGGTGAACGCTCCAACGCCGGCTCGCCATTTTTTGACACCGCGTTCGGTTCGGACCAGGAGAGCATCGCGCTACAATTTTCTGTTCCCTTGTTCACCGGCATGCGCAATAACTCGCGCGTCAAGGAAGCAGTCTATTTGCATCGCGCTGCGCGCGAGCGGGTGCAGCGTCTGGCCCGTGAAACCGAGCGTCTGACGCGCGATAGCTATCTGGGCGTGTTGACCGAGATTTCCCGCACCAAGGCACTACAGCAGGCTCTGAAATCCAGTGAAACCGCACTGGAAGCGACACAAGCTGGCTTCGAGGTGGGCACCCGTACGACCGTTGATGTACTCGATGCGCAGCGCGCGCTGTTCAATGCCCGCACGCAGTTTTTGCGTGCTCGCTACGACTACCTGCTGAACGTACTGAGACTCAAGCAGGCAGCCGGAGACCTGCGCGTGCAGGATTTGGAGACCATTAACAACCTGCTGGACGCAAGTTAAGCGCTAACGCAGCGGATCTACCGCCATTAGCGGCTCAAGCCGCGCCAGCAGTCGTGATACCGCGCCGCGATTTTCCTCGATCAGGCTCGCGGCTCTCTCACCCCATGTTGTCGCGCAGCGCCGCATCATTCAGCAGACTACGCACGGCAGCAGATACCGCGTTGGCATCATCGGCAATGATCGCCGCACCGCTATCGATAAACATCGTCGCAATGTCCTGCGCATTGAACAGGTGCGGTCCGGTCACGATAGGAAGTGACAATGCCGCGGGCTCCAATAAATTGTGCCCGCCAACCTTGACAATACTGCCGCCGACAAACGCAACGTCACTGGCACCATAGAACATCGGCACCTCGCCCATCGTGTCACCCAGCAGTACCTTGATCTTCGCGGCCAACGCCTGCGCCTGCGTGCGGCGCTGAAACTCAAGCCCGGAGCGCTCGAGTAGCTGCGCGGCCTCATCAAAGCGACCCGGATGGCGCGGCACTAAAATCAGCAGTGCGTCCGGAAAGTCATTAAGTATGCGCCGATGCGCATCGAGCACGACCTCTTCCTCGCCTTGATGCGTGCTGGCAGCGACCCAAACGGGCCGATCCAACAACTGCATGTCGCTGCGAAACTGATGGCCAGCGATTGCGTGACCCGGATCGTACTCGACATCAAATTTGATATTGCCCGATACGAACGTACGCGACTCCGGCGCCCCCAGTTCAACGAAACGACGCCGATCCGCCTCACTTTGGGCAGCGATAATGATGCCGTTTGACAATGCATCACGAAACAACGACACCAATGTCTTGTAACGCGGCATTGAGCGCGGCGATATCCGCGCACTGGCGAGAATCAACGGAATACGTTTCTGGCCGGCCACGTGAAACAGATTCGGCCAGAGCTCCGTTTCGATGATGATCGCAAGATTGGGTCGGACATGGTTATAGAAGCGACTGACGCTGCCCAGCAAATCATACGGCACATAGGCTGTCTCGACCGAATCACCAAACAGCAAACGAACCCGATCCCGTCCGGTCGGCGTGACGGTCGTAATCAACACTTGCGCATCCGGCAAACGAGACCGCAATGCCCGTACTAATGGTGCTGCCGCTTGCACCTCACCGACGGAGACCGCATGCAGCCAGACTCGCGGTCGATCGTAGCTAATGGATGGATAGTGCAATCCGAAACGCTGCGACCACTGCGGCCGATAGGCCGCATCGGCCAGTGCACGCCAGAGCCAATACAGCACCACAAATGGCAGGCCCACCAGCACCAGCAGGTTATACAGCAGCCGCATCAGTCGTCGGTCTCTCCGCGGATCCGCGCGATCATGCTAGTGGTTGAGCGTCCTGGACGAAACCCAAGCACGCGGACCTCGCCACCTGCCTTGATGACCGCCTCACCACCAGCGATCTCATGCACCGCATAATCACCGCCCTTGACCAGCACATCCGGCAAGATGGCCTCGATCAACGACTGGGGCGTATCATTCGAAAACGCCACGACCCAGTCCACGGCTGCCAACCCAGCCAGCACCAGCATGCGATCCTCAAGTGTATTGATCGGCCGGCTAGCGCCCTTTAGACGGCGCACTGACGCATCGTCATTGACCGCAACAACCAATCGATCACCAAGCGATTTCGCCTGTTCCAGATACGCAACGTGACCGGCGTGCAAGACATCGAAGACCCCATTGGTCATGACCACTCTCTCGCCGGCATCCTGCGCCGTGTGGACCAGCGCGATCGCGGCGTCTTTGCTGACCGGCTCACGTCCACCGGTGCCACGACGGTGCAAGGCGACACGTAATTCGGCCGGCGTCACGCTGGCGACACCAATCTTGGCCACGACGCGTCCTGCGGCCAGATTTGACAACGCCACGGCATCGCGCAGACCGCTACCGGTGGCCAGGGCCGCTGCCATCGTCGCGATGACCGTGTCGCCGGCGCCCGTCACATCAAACACCTCACGCGCCTCGGTCGAAAGCGAGAACGGCTCATCATCCGATTCAACCAGCAACATGCCGCGCTCGCTGCGGGTGATCAGCAGGCAACGTAGCGACAATTGCTCGATCAATGCACGCGCCTTCGCAACCAGCTCGTCGTCATCCGTCCAACCCCCGGCAACGGCTCTGAACTCGGACTCGTTAGGCGTGATCAACGTCGCACCGGTATAGGCTCGCCAGTCGGTTCCCTTGGGATCAACTAATACCCGCGCATTGCGGCTGCGCGCGATCGCGATCAAGTCCGCCGCATCATGCAAGGCACCCTTACCGTAATCGGACAACACGAGCACACCCTTCTCATCAAGATGGGACTCAATCGTCGCGCGCAGTGATAACGCTGTGTGTTGCGGGACGTCTTCACGATCCAGACGAATCAGTTGTTGGCCGCGCGACAGCACACGTAACTTGGTTGTCGTCTGTTGGTTAGCATCGCGATGCAAATTGACCTGGATACCATCCTGCTCGAGCACGGCCTGCAGACGATCCGCAGCGGCATCGGCACCGGCCATGCCGGTCAGGCGTGCGGAACACCCGAGTGCCGCCAGATTCACGGCCACGTTAGCGGCACCGCCTGGCCGCTCCTCATCGGCATCCACATTCACCACGGGCACAGGCGCCTCCGGTGAGATGCGACCCGTCGCACCAAACCAATACTGATCCAGCATCACATCGCCGGCGACGAGCACCTGCGCGTTATTAAAATTCGGGATCTTGAGCGTCATGAGCGCTGCTTTGCAGAGACGTACATAGTAATGTCTGCCCGCACGACGACGGTGTCGTTGCTATCGAATACCTCAACCTGCGTTTTGATATCCTGCGACTGACCTACCACCAAATCGGGAATGGTTGCCACTGCACGGACATTGGTTGTCGCCTTGGCCAGATACTCAATGGTCATGCCCTTTGGAATCCAGCGCATGCTGGCTGGCACCGATACTTCCGTACCCGTCCCCGCAACCAGCTCACACAGGTTTGCCATTGCGATCGCATGCACCGTACCCAGGTGATTGGTGACCGGCCGGCGCTTCTTAATGCGAGCTTCTGCTCGACCTGGCTGCAGCTGCGTGAATACGGGGCGGATTGAGCCAAAGTACGGCGCTCTTAAGCAGACTATGCGGGAGAACAACCAGCGGCCAAACGCGTTGCTGGCATGGCGTTGCCAGAGGTTCAAAACCCTATTGTCACTCACATCGGAATCTCGGTTTCTTCAGTTGCTGCCAATGATCGCACGTTTGGCAAGCCGGTTTCCGATACAAAAAAAAGGCCCGGCGGGTGCCGAGCCTCTCTTTAACAGGCAGTTACAGGAACCGCCTGCGAGCGATGTGCTCCGATTACGCCAGCTTGCGGCGACCGAATGCAGCACCCATCAAGCCAAGTCCGAACAGGACCAGCGTAGCCGGTGCCGGTACCGCCGTTGCGATGTTCCAGGTAGAACCGCCGTCGGTTGAGTAGCGCAGGCTCATGCCACCGCCACAGCAGCCTTCAAAGCCCAGGAATGTCACCAGACCCTGCAGGTCAGAACCGGTTGTGTTCTCTGCGGTGAACGTGATGATCTCGCTGGTACGACCCCAGTTGTAACCCCACCAGTAATCGCCGGTCAGTGTGGTGGCGCTATCGCCGACCAATACTGCAGCGCCGCGACCGTAGTCAGGACCCATTTCGAAAATCACATCAGCACCAGCGTCCATCGTAAATTTGATGTCGAAGCGGGTCGCGATGTTGCGGATGGGACCAGAACAGCTTTGACGGCTGCCTGCGTTGGACAGCGTTGTCAGCGACTGTGAACAAACCAAAGAGCCCGAGTTGAACTCGTTCAACAGTCCCGTAGCTGATTCAGAACCAGTCACGGTGTAGTTACTGTTGCGAACTTCCATGTCAATCGTGTTAACCACGACGCTGGCGTTGGCAGCAGAGGCTGCAACCAATGCAGCGATGAGAGCGATAGAGCGGATCATGAAGATCTCCTGCTAGATGAAATTTGATAAATATTAAGCAAGACAGATGCCAATTTCTCTAATATCCTGTTTTATATACTTTTTTATCTTTTTCATTCAGTTGTATAGGCAACAAAACCAGCAAACTGTAAGAAACACCGACGCCCTTTTTAGGTGCAGTCCTGTCAACGCTGACCTCTGGTAGCATCAGCACGTCGGCAACAACCAAGACAATTCATGCACTATCTGCACACAATGATCCGAATCTCGGATATCGAGCAATCGCTGGCTTTTTTTTGCGATGCGCTGGGGATGGTGGAAACCAGCCGTCATGAGAGCACAGGCGGTCGTTTCACATTGATCTTTCTGGCGGCTCCGGACGATGCGGCCAACGCAACCGAACGCAAATCTCCGTTGTTGGAATTGACCTACAACTGGCCCGACGAGAATGGCTCACAGGAGGACTACAGCAGAGGTCGAAATTTCGGTCATCTGGCGTACCGCGTAGCCGACATCTATGCAACCTGCGAGCGACTGGCTGCGGCAGGGGTAACGATCAATCGGCCACCGCGCGACGGACGCATGGCGTTCGTCAAATCCCCGGATGGTATTTCCGTGGAGCTTCTACAGGCTGGCGAATCACTGCCTGCACAAGAGCCGTGGGCATCGATGGACAATAACGGTTCTTGGTAATAGACCACGACCTCAAGCGGCACTGAGCGTCATCAACCGATCCGCAATGTCACGCAGTGGCAGCTGCGCTTCCGCCCCACCCTCTTGGAGAGCTGCTCGAGGCATACCCCACACCACAGAGGATTGCTCATCCTGACACAGGGTACGGGCGCCAGCATCACGAATCCGCCGTAAGCCTAAAGCACCATCTCGACCCATACCGGTCAGTATCGCTGCAATCGCGTTCGCGCCCGCCTGATCTGCGACTGAGTCGAACAACACATCGACCGACGGCTTGTGGCGGTTCACCGGTCCACTGTCATCCAGACGACAATAATAGCGAGCGGTCTTTTTTTCGATGACTAAATGCCGATCACCGGGCGCGACGTAGGCATGACCCGGTTCGATCATCAGACCGTCTTCTGCCTCACGTACAGTCAATGGGGTGACCTGGTCCATTCGCATTGCAAATGACTTGCTGAAGACAGGTGGGATATGCTGAGCAATAACAATCCCCGGACAATCCGGTCGCATGTTGACCAGCACATCTTTAATCGCTTCGATACCACCGGTGGAGGCACCAATCGCGATCAGTCTTGAATTTGCGATTCGCCCGTTAACCGGTCCGGGTTGCGTATTTTTTATTCGGTGCGAACGCGTTTGTCCCGCGATTTGCGACAGCGTCACGACCGAGGCTTTCGATGCCACCTTGACCTTTTGGCGTAACTGACGCGCGAAATGGTCAATTGTCTGAGCTGCGTCAGAGGTTGGCTTACCGATAAAATCAACGGCGCCTAAACTCATCGCCTTCAGCGTGACATCGGCTCCCCGGGTCGTCAGAGATGAGACCATCACGACAGGCATTGGTCGGAGTTTCATCAGATTAGCGAGGAAGGACAGACCGTCCATCTTCGGCATTTCAACGTCAAGCGTCAGGACATCTGGTTTCAATGCCTTAATCTTGTTGCGTGCATCAAACGGATCGCTCGCCGTACCGATAACCTCGATCGAATTATCCGCCGACAGCACCTGCGTGAGCCATTTGCGCATCAATGCCGAGTCATCCACTACAAGCGCCTTAATGGTCTCGTCTGTCATAACCGGATCTGATTAGTTCTCGTGGTTGATCTGGTCCAGATCGAACGCCGAGTTATTGGTGTGCAACGCGATTTGATAAGTCTGCTCTGTTTGTTGAATCGCGCGTTTATGCATCGCACGGAGTCGCTTCACCATGACGCGGCCGGTTTGCGGGAAATAATTCACTTTACGAGCGAAGCGCCCACCCATGTCCTCAGACACAATCTGCAGACCCTCCGACGCTGCAAACCGTCGCGCGAAGGCGATGTTCCTGTCGCCAATACTATTGACTTGCATCTCCAGCACCGCCCCACCGCCAAACAGTTTAAGTTCGAGACGGTCCCTACATGCACCGTGTTCAATTACATCGTGGATGAGCGTTTTCATCGCGACAACGCCATAGCGTGTTGCGAGTGTATTAATGCCATGCAACTTGCTTGTTTTGGTGTTGTTGTCACCGGGCAGCATAAAGTGGTTCATACCACCGATGCCTGTCTGCGGATCCCGAATACATGCCGAAATACAGGAGCCCAAAACAGTCGTGATGTACTCACCGGTCTTGGTGATGAAATACTCGCCCGGCGCAATCTTGTAAGACCACTGATTAAATTCCGGGCTCCACATTGAGTGTATGTTTTCGAATCCAGGCAACGTTGGCGGTTTATCTCGCCTTGAGCTCGGCAAAACCATTAGCGCGCTATCCAACAGTCCGTCTTGCTCACCAAGCGGGATGACCTGTCATCACCCAGTATTAAGAGTCTGCGACTCAAAAGCGCGACAGCACAGCTAGAACACCGGAAGCAAGTCATCCTCTTCCTTTTCCTCTTCCTTTTCCTCTTCCAAGCGTGATTCCAGACCCAACGCCTCGGCTAAACCGAGTAGTTCAGCCGCTTCCAGTAACTCCCGGGATGGATCCTGCCATTGCAATGATGAATTGAGGCCCTTAAGCGTGTTCGCAAATGCAACAAACAACTGTAGACCGGCCGAATCGATCGTCTGCACATGTTTCGCCTGAATCACAACCGTGCTGTTGGAGACAAGCGAAGCGGACAGTGTTGTCTTCAGCGCGTTGATCTCGCCAATGGTCACGTAACGATCGATCTCGATACTAAGATTGGTGTCTACAGCATTAGAACCCATGTTCTTACTCTGGCTCATCGGTCATATGGCGCCTGCGATCCCGGCCGCTGTCGGCAGCGCCCCACCGTGCTCGCTCAACTCCGAAAAATCGAGTAAGTGATCGGGCTCAAGCAGAATCACCATTTTGTCCTGAACGGTGACGAGTCCGCGGACAAACTCCGTATAAGCGCTATCGCCTAACTCTGGTGGTGCCTGGATATCACTGGCGTCGACACGATAAACATCGGCTACGGCATCGACGACCAAACCAACTGTGCGTTCGGTGTGCTCATGCACCATGCGAACAACGATCACAACAGTCGTCGCTGCATATTCAACGCTTTCCAAAGCAAAGCGCTTACGCAAATCAATGATTGGCACGATGGCACCACGCAGATTCAATACACCCAATAGGTGGTCAGGGGTGTTCGGTATCGGGGTTGCCGGT
>JBCCZN010000014.1:0-25057 GCA_039187375.1 Pseudomonadota bacterium | reverse complement strand
TTGCACAACCACGGCACGATCAATATTGGCGACAGTTTTTCCGAAGGCGAGCCGGTGCACTTTTCAGGAATACCCAGCTTCGCGCCAGAAATTTTTCGCCGCGCTATGTTGCGTGACCCATTGCGGTTGAAGGCACTGCAGAAGGGTTTGACGCAGCTGTGTGAAGAGGGTGCGACGCAGTTGTTCCGACCCTTGCGAAATAATGATTTGATTCTGGGCGCCGTGGGCATCTTGCAGTTTGATGTCGTTGCACATCGACTGCGTGAAGAGTACGGCGTTGAGTGTCAGTTCGAGTCGATCAATGTCTACAGCGCACGTTGGGTGCACTGCGACGATGACAAGGCCTTGCAGCAGTTTCGCGATAAGGCACATGACAATCTCGCTGAAGATCATTCTGGTGCGCTGGTGTATGTCGCACCGACGCGGGTCAATCTTCAGCTCACCGAAGAGCGGTGGCCTGATGTCGAGTTTCGCAAGACGCGAGAGTTATGAGCCACGCACGGCGATCCATTTGGGGTTGGGCTCTATTTGACACTGCCAATTCAGCATTCTCGCTGTTGGTGATTACCACTTTCTATCCGATCTTTTTTCGTCAGTACTGGAGCGCTGGTGTTGCCGATGCGCAGGTGACCTCGCGATTGTCATTCGGTATCGCGGCAGCGACCGTGTTGGTGGCGCTGGCTGCACCCTTTTTGGGGGCGTTGGCTGATGCGAGCGGATGGCGACGCCGCGGCGTCATCATCAGCAGTATTGTTGCGTGCGCCGCGACGTTTGTATTGTCACTGATCGGTTCAGGACAATGGCAATTCGCTCTGTCAGCTTATGCGCTGGCGCTGATGGCCTACTATTGCGCCAACCTGTTTTACGATGCACTGCTAACCAATGTAACGTCGCCGGAGCGCTATCAGCAGGTATCGGCCATTGGTTATGCGATTGGGTATATCGGCAGCGCGGCATTGATGGGTGTCTGCGCCTACATGGTGTCCTCGCCGCAGACATTCGGGTTGGCCGATGCCACCAGTGCTGTGCGGTTGACGTTTGCGATCGTTGCGATCTGGTGGTTTGTGTTTATGCTGCCGCTGGCGTTTCTGGTGCGCGAAGCACGCGTTGGCGATCACGACTCGGTGGGTATTGTCGCGGCGTACCGACAGGTCGTCAGCACCGTGCGCGATATCAGCCAATACCGAAATGTTGCGCTATTTCTGCTGGCGTACTGGCTATATATCGATGGCGTGCATACATTTATTCTTTTGGCCTCCGATTTCGGTCTGCGCCTTGGGATCAGTACAGACAATCTGATTCTGGCAATACTGGCGACCAATATCGTCGCGGCACCGGCGACACTGGCATTTGCCTTTCTAGGTCGACGTATTGGTGCACGTCCAACGATCTATATCGGTATTGCGTTCTACATCACCATCGCAATGTACGGCTTGCGGGTTTCTGCGACGTGGGAGTTCTATGCGATGGCCGTTGGTATCGGCTTGGTACAAGGCACGGTGCAAAGCCAAAGCAGAGCATTTTTTGCCACGCTTGTACCGCCGGATCGTGCCGCCCAGTTTTTTGGTTTTTACAGCATGCTCGGCAAATTCGCAGCGATTCTCGGCCCGCTGTTGGTCGGTATTTTTGCGAGTTTCAGCGACAACCCGCGGGTTAGTGTGTTCGCGATTTTGCCGTTGTTTGTGTTGGGACTTTTGGCGCTGACGCGGGTGCAGTTGCCGAGTGCGCGCGCCAGCGACGTTTGATCTGCCGAACCGCACGACGCAACGACGCGAACTGACGCGCATTGCCACCATAACGAACTGCAAGATAATGCTCGACGCTGGCATCGATGGCCTCGGCTTGCAGCGGAAATAGGGCGCGCGCCCGCCGGCTGTACGCACGCGGTGCCTCACCGGTGACCGCCGGGAGTTTGAGTCGGCGCTGCAGGCGCTGATACCAGCGACTGGCATCATCTCGACGCGGCGGGCGATGGAGCCAAGCGAGCCACAATGCAATCATTGCCATCAAGGCGGTTAGGATAATCGCGAGCAGCGTGGCCTGGTCACGCCAGTCCGGGCTGTCGATACCCAGCCAGGCCAGAAAGTCGCGTTGCGTTTCCGGGCCAAAGCCCAGCACCCACTCGTTGTAGCGGGCGTTGATCAGATCCCAGGTCAATTTCAGATTTTCAAAAGCGGGCAGATCGAATGCGCCTGGCGCACGCTCGCCGTACTCCTGCAGCGCCGAATTCAGGTTCTGTTCGATGCGAGATGGTGCCACGGCGGCGGTGGGATCCACGCGCACCCAACCCTGACCCTCCAGCCAGATTTCATTCCAGGCGTGCGCATCGGACTGGCGCACAATCATATAGTCCCCCATCAGACTTTCGGTGCCGCCCTGGTAGCCCGCGACGATGCGCGCCGGAATCCCTGCTGCGCGCATCAAGAACGCGAAAGCAGAGGCATAGTGTTCGCAAAAGCCACGGCGGGTTTCGAGCAGAAATTCATCAATGGCATTTCTGCCTAGAGCCGGTGGCGACAGCGTGTAGTAAAACGGTTGCTCGCGGAAGTAGCTCAGCACGCGGCGGACGTATTCGTCGGTCGAGCTGGAGGCGTCGGCCAATTGGTTTGCCAAGGCAACCGCTTGCGGATTGTTGTCCGGTGGCAGGCGCGTATACCAGCGCTTAGAGCGCGGTTGAAGATCCAGATTGGCAGCATATTGCAGCAGCGAGCGCGCTTCATACGCGAGTCGATCATTGACCGGCTCCATCCGTTGTAGCGTGTTGTAGCCGGTCCTGTAGATTTTCTGGCCACGCCAGCTGGCAGGCATATCCAGTGCATAAAGCCAGCGCTGGCGGGTCGGTTCCATTGTGATCGTATAGCGGATCGACTCGCCGCGACTCTGCAGTACGTCGCTACTCTTGCCGTATACCGGCTCGTCGGCCGCCCAGGTCCGACCATCAAAATTGTGCATGACAATCGCACGCCAGTAGAGCAACTCGCGTGGTGGGGCGATACTCTGGAAGCGAACCCGGAAGGCCACCTCCTGCGATTCGCTCAGTGTGGAAATATCACCTGGAGAAAGCGTTGATGATAGGCCCGTACGTGCCTTCCCAGCCTCGGTGGGAATAGCCCAGAATGGCCCTGGCACGCGTGGGAACAAAATCCAGAGGCACAACAACAGCGGCAATGCGTACAGCGTTGTTTTCAATCCCTGACGGGCATACCAGCGCGCTGGGCGTACTTTGGCACGACGCGATACCGAGACCCAGGCAGCCATTGTCACCAGAAAACCGAATAGCAGATAGGCAATCGACCAGAGGTGTTGCTCGGCAAGAAACGTCGAGAGCATCAGGAACAAACAAATGTAGAGAATGACGTATTCGTCGCGTCGGTTACGCGTCTCCAGCAGTTTGAGTGCGGCCATAACAGAGAGCAGTGCGCTACCGGGAGCCACGCCGTTAACGCCGCCATACGAGGCGAGTACGGCAATAAAACAACCGATACCGATCGGCAGGCGCAACCAGGTTGGAATCAGACGTCCACGGCGTACCTCGGTAGACCAGCGAAGCCCCGCACAAACCAGCAACAGGCCGCTTATCCAAATTGGTTTCGTCGTCAGTTGCGGCGCATAGGCGACAAGTAGTGCGGCAATCGTCCAGCCGAGCGAGTGCTTCAGGCTGCCATCAACTCGCACGACGGGGCTCCGGGTTGCCGTAGCACGCTAGTGCGTCCAGGCACTGATTTCGATGTCGCAAACCGTTGGCCGGTTGCTGCGTGGCATCGGGTAATCGCAGCCCGTACTGTTCACCGCGTTTTTCGGCATCGAGAATCCAGCGAGCCATCACCGATAGCGCCTCTTCTGCGGGCAGGTGCGATAACGAGGCGAAATCAAGCCAGACTTCTGAGGTGTTCTGGCCGTCATACTGACGCGACTGCAGCTCGTGTGTTCTGGCATAGGTTTTCCAGGCGATCAGTCGTGGGGAGTCGCCATCCTGATAGTCGCGCAACCCTGCGAAATCCTCATCTCCGCCGCTGCCTCGTTGGCCCGCGCCGTCATCGGCAAGCGCCGGACGCGCAGGTGCGATTTCAGCTGGCTTGGGCCAGACCAGGCATTCGGCATCGACATACAGCCATGCCCAGGTTTGCAGCAGGCCTAAAGGAAATTCGGTCGCCAGACCGATGCGTTCGATCTGTAATCGGCCACGTTGCTGGGTGGGAATCCGGATGCGATAGACGAACGAGCCGGCTGGCGGAACATCATGGTAGCCACCATCGTACTCGGCAACTCGGGCACGCAAGTCGAAGCGCGGTGTGCGCGCCTGGTTGTTCAACGTCAATTCGACGGTGATCGGCTCTCCTGCGAACGCTCGACGCGCGTAGAGCTGCGACAAAATCAGGCCAGATAAATTCTGGTGGCAGCGATGCATTGCGACGAGCCCGGCGGCAGTGAGTAAAAACGTCAGCGCAAAGCCCATCGAGTTGTTGTAGTTCATCGAGCCGAGCAGCATCGCAAACGCGACGAGCCCGAAGGTCATACCAACCCGGGTGGGCAGAATGTACAGTCTCTTGGTCGAAAGCGTCAGCGGCAGTGAATCCACGCCCTGGCGGCGCCGGACCCAATGCGACAGCCTACGGGATAGCCACGCTGTCGAGGACATGCTGTGCTCGGTCGGTTGCGGACGCGCTCTCGAGCGCACCGGTGGATTGCAGGCGATGACCGGAAACCGCAACAAACACGGCCTGGAGGTCTTCCGGGTAGACGGCATCGCGGCCTTTCAGCAGGGCATGTGCGCGCGCAGCATTGGTCAACGCGATTGCGGCGCGAGGTGACAAGCCGGTTATAAACATGTTGCTGTTGCGGGTGTAATCGATCAACGACTGGAGGTAGTCGAGCAGCGCATCGGCGACCTTGACCCGAGTGACTGCGTCTTGCAGTACGCGTATTGCATCGGGCCGAAGCACCGCTGGCTGCGAATCTAGCGTTGCTGCCGGTCGATGCCCTGAGAGCAATTGACGCTCCGATTCAGCATCCGGGTAACCCAACGAGGTCGACATTAGAAAACGATCGAGTTGCGACTCAGGCAGTGCAAACGTACCGATCTGATCGACCGGGTTCTGTGTCGCAACAACGAAGAATGGTGATGGCAGCCGGTGCGCTTCACCATCGACCGTCACCTGGCGCTCCTGCATGGCTTCGAGCAACGCACTCTGGGCTTTGGGTGTCGCTCGATTAATCTCATCGGCGAGCAGCATTTGCGTAAACACCGGTCCGGGATGAAAGCGGAAACTGCCATCGCCTTGTTGATAGACGGAGACACCCGTCACGTCTGCCGGCAACAGGTCGCTAGTGAACTGAACCCGAGCAAACTCCAAACCGAGCACCGCGGCCAATGCTCTGGCCAGGGTCGTTTTACCGACACCCGGAACGTCTTCGATTAAAAAGTGGCCACCAGCCAAGAGACACGTTAGCGCCAGATCGATCTTGTCCGCCTTGCCCAGGATGATTTGATTCAGCGTCGCGACCGAGCGTTGCAATGCATCTCGGGCTTCTGCTTGAAGGGCGGGCTTTAGTGCAACGGCATCGGTCACGTGTCATTCCTATGGGCGGGCAGCTCGCTGAGCACTATGACTAAATTTCAGACCGCACGCATCCTTGAAAACAAAGGAATGTGAACCACTTGGCGATAATCAATTCAGTTCTGTTAATACGCTCAATTGCGACTGGATCTGGTCGATAGTCTGCTGATGCTCTTGCGCACGCGCTTTTTCGGTTTCCACGACCTGCGCGGGCGCCCGTTCGACGAAGCTGGCGTTGGTCAGTTTACCTTGAGTCTTAGCCAAATCTGCCTGCGATTTTTTCAGCTGTTTTGTCAGCCGCTCGATTTCCTTGTCGACGTCAATCAGACCGGCCATTGGCACACCAATTTTGAGCTCGCCATGCAGCGCCGTGGCGCAGGGTGGCAAGTCGGCTGCCGCATCCAGAACCTCGATGCTCTCAAGATTCGCCATGCGCATCAATAATCGCTGGTACCGTGTCAAGCGAGTTCGGTCAGAGTCGCTGGCATGTTGCAGCAACATCGGCAGCGCCTTGCCGGGTGCTATGTCCATCTCACCGCGTATCTGACGTACGCCCAGTACCAGTGCTTGCAGCCAGGTCATATCCGCTTCGGCTTGCGGGTCAGGGTTGCCATCCTCCGGCCAACTGATGTCGCATATCGACGCACCGGAAAGACCGGCTCGAGGGCCAACCCGTTGCCAGATTTCCTCCGAGATGAATGGCATGAATGGGTGTAAGACCCGTAGCAGCGTCTCCAGTGTTTCCACCAACGTTCGCTGAGTTGCGCGTTTTGTTGCATCGCTCGCATCGTCATCGTAAAGCGTCGCCTTGCTCAGCTCTAGATACCAGTCGCAGAACTCATGCCAGGCAAACTCGTAGATCGCCTGCGATGCAAGGTCCAGCCGATAACGACCGAGCTGGCGGGCAACTGTCGTGATCATCTGATGCGTCCGGGCTCGAATCCAGCGGCCAGCGACCGATTCATCGTGTTCGCAGTGCGCCGTCGCATCGTATTGCTCGGTTGTGCTGAGAACGAAGCGTGATGCATTCCAAAGCTTGTTGCAGAAATTGCGATAGCCTTCGATGCGTCCCAGATCAAAGCGAATGTCGCGCCCGGTCGTGGCGAGCGAGGCAAATGTGAAGCGCAGTGCATCGGTGCCAAATTCAGCGATACCCTCTGGAAATTGCCGTCGCGTCGCCTTTTCGATGCGCGGCGCCAGATGCGGTTGCATCAGTCCGGTGGTGCGCTTGTCGACTAGTGATTGAAGATCAATGCCGTCGATTAGATCCAGCGGGTCGAGAACGTTGCCCTTGGATTTAGACATTTTCTGGCCGTCCTGATCACGAATCAGACCATGGATATACACTTCACGAAACGGCACATCACCTGCAAACTTCAGCCCGAACATAATCATGCGCGCAACCCAGAAGAAAATGATGTCGAAACCGGTGACCAGCACGGAGGTTGGATAAAAGACCTTCAGCTCGGGTGTGGCGTCCGGCCAACCTAATGTGGAGAACGGCCATAACGCCGACGAGAACCAGGTGTCGAGTACATCTTCGTCCTGGTGCAGCGTGACCTCCGGGCCCAGTCCGTGCGTGTCGCGCACAGCTTGTTCATCACGGCCGACATAAACACTGCCCGCCTCGTCATACCAGGCGGGAATACGGTGCCCCCACCATAGCTGTCGACTGATGCACCAGTCTTGGATGTTGTACATCCAGTCGAAGTAGGTCTTCGACCAGTTCTCGGGGACAAACCGAATACGGCCGGATTCAACCGCCTCTATGGCTGGTTTGGCCAGCGGTTCGATGCGTACATACCATTGATCCGTGAGGTAGGGTTCCACGACGGCGCCACTGCGATCGCCGCGCGGCACTTTTAGGCTGTGCGGTTCTGTCTTGTCTAGCAAACCCAGTGTGTCGAACTGCGCCACAATGGCCTTGCGCGCGTCAAATCGATCCAGCCCTGCGAAAGCCTTCGGCATGTCGTCTGTTATCTTCGCATCGGGTGTCAGTACGTTGATCATAGGCAGATCGTGTCGCTGGCCGATCTCGTAGTCGTTGAAGTCGTGCGCCGGCGTGATCTTGACGCAGCCAGTACCAAATTCGGGGTCAACGTAGTCGTCGGCCACGATCGGGATAAGCCGATCAACGATTGGCAGACGAACCTGTTTGCCGACCAACGCCGCGTAGCGTGCATCGTCCGGATGCACCGCAACAGCAGTATCACCGAGCATGGTTTCAGGTCGGGTGGTGGCGACGACCAGGTGTTGATCTGTGCCTTCGACCGGATAGCGGAAGTGCCACAGATGGCCGGACTCATCTTCAGACAGGACCTCGAGATCGGATAGCGCGGTATGCAGCACCGGATCCCAATTGACCAGCCGCTTGCCACGGTAGATCAGGCCTTCTTCGTACAGGCGAACAAATACCTCACGCACGGCAGCCGACAGCCCCTCGTCCATAGTGAAGCGCTCGCGTGACCAATCGACCGATGCGCCCATGCGACGCAGCTGATCATTGATACGGCCGCCGGACTGCGCTTTCCATTCCCAAACCTTGTCAACGAACGCCTCACGCCCCAATTCACGTCGCGATGTGCCGGCGGCATTCAATTGGCGCTCGACCACCATCTGGGTTGCGATGCCGGCGTGATCGGTACCGTGCTGCCACAGTGTGTTGTTGCCGCGCATTCGGTGGAAGCGGATCAGCGTGTCCATGATCGTGTCCTGGAACGCATGTCCCATGTGCAGCGTACCAGTGACGTTCGGCGGCGGAATCACAATGCAGAACGGATCGGTGCCGCCTTGTGGCTTGAAACGGCCCTCGCGCTCCCAGCGTTCGTAGTGTTTGTTCTCGATGGCGTGCGGTTGGTAGGTCTTATCCATGCCGCGCAGTGTAATGCTGTGCCGCAGCGGCGGCTAGATCTGCTGCCTAGTCTTCGCGGTGTTTGGCCAGTGCTTCGCGCTGCGCCTGCAGCCAATCGTTGATCACATCGTCGACAATTGTCGGTAGCAGTGTGGTCAGATCTTTGCGCAAACGCGCCGTGAGCGTCTTGGCGTATTGCTCCAGCGCCAGTTCCAAACGCGACTCTAGCGCCTCAGCGGTACGTTGTTCGATTGTCTCCAGCAGCGCTTTACGCGCCGCGTCGGTCAGCGGTGGTGCTGCAGACAACTCACGCTTGATGACCTGGGTGAGTACCGGGATGTCATCGTCTTCACTCACAGCGTGTGCATTTTTAGCTCACAACCGCGATCTCTATAGGTTGCGTAGCGTTGGCGCCCGCGCGCTTTGCTGGGGTCGTCCGCAGGAACAATCTCCGCAATGCGGGGGTCCGGGGTAGCGCATACTTGCTCAGACAGGTTGATGATGACTTCAGCCTGTTCGGGCAGCGGTTGTTCGATACTGCCCAGTGTCACCGGTGCTGGGTCATCGGATGCTTGCCACAGTTCATGCGGTACAAAACTGTCGTCCGAAAAGGTCCACAACAGATCATCGAGGCGTTGGGCTGCCGCGGGGCTTGCGCATTGCACATGTACCTGCAATGACATCTGATAGACCTTTGCGGCCAGACGCGCAGCGAACTGTTCACCGGCTTCGGCGCCGGCGGCTGGCAGCAGATAAAAGTCGACCTGCTGCGTCACCGCGTCAGTCCATCCGGTCTAGCAGGTAATCGACCAGCAGCGGAACCGGACGACCAGTAGCGCCTTTCTTTGCGCCCCCCAACCAGGCGGTGCCGGCGATATCCAGATGCGCCCAGGTCGCTTTTTCGGTGAACTGTCCGAGGAAAGCGCCGGCGGTAATCGCACCCCCATCGCGGCCACCGATGTTGGCGCAATCGGCGAAGTTGCTTTTCAGCTGGTCGACATATTCCTGGTCAATCGGCAACTGCCAGGCTCGATCTACAGCACGCTCACCAGCAGCCATCAGACTGTCAATCAGCGTCTGGTCATTGCCCATCAGACCGGAGCGGTGATGTCCTAGTGCAATCACGCAGGCGCCGGTCAAAGTCGCCACGTCGATGATCGCGGCGCAGTCGAGTTCCGCCTGTGCATAGGTCATCGCGTCACACAGGATCAGTCGTCCTTCTGCGTCGGTGTTCAGGATCTCGATGGTACGACCGGACATGCTGGTGACCACATCGCCCGGGCGGGTCGCGCGGCCACTGGGCATGTTCTCGGCACTGGGTACGATCACGCTGAGATTGATCGGCAGCTTCAACGCAGCGACTGCGGCCATGACACCGAGCACGGCGGCAGCGCCGCCCATGTCGAATTTCATCTCATCCATCATCGGGCCAGGCTTCAGTGAAATACCGCCGCTGTCGAATGTAATGCCCTTGCCGACCAGAACCACCGGGGCGTCGGATTTTTTGCCGGCACGGTAGTCAATATGAATCAGTCGCGAAGGTTGTTCGGAGCCATTTCCAACCGAAAGCAGCGAGTGCATGCCGCGCTCGGCCATGTCTGGCTCATCGAGTACCTGCACGTTGACCGCCTTGTGCTTGCGTGCCATCTCCATGGCGGTGTCAGCAAGGTAAGACGGCGTGCAGATATTCGGTGGCATGTTAGCCAGATCGCGCGTGACCGCCATACCGGCGGCGATACCCGTACCATGTTCGGCACCGCGTGTCAGAGTCTTGGCCATCGCGCTGTCGTTCGCACCCAACCCCAATTTACGCAGTTTCGGTACCGGTCTTCTGTCCTTGGACTTGGTGTCGTTAAAGCGGTATCGATGTTCTCCGAGTGCCTGCAAGGCCAAGCGCGCGCGATAGTACGCATCACAATCGCGGGTGTCTTCCCGCGTCAGGTACGACACCGCATCGACTACGTGTTGCGAGCGAATATGGGTTAGCGCCGCGCTCTGTGCGCGCGCGAATTCACGTCTGCCGAAGGTGGATTTTTTGCCCAGACCGACAACGAGAAGCCGTTTGCAGCGGGCACCGTCCACCCGTGGGACTAGCGAGACTGCGCCCAGTTTGCTGCTGATATCGCCCTGGTCCATCAGGCCGGCAATCAGTCCGCCAGTAGCAGCATCGATCTGCGCTGCCGCTTCAGTGAGTTGTTTGCGCTCGTAGACGCCGACAATGGCGCAATCCGTTGTGCGCTTGGCCGCATCGGCCGTCGTAGTGAAGAACTCCATGCTATTCTTTTCGCTTGTTTGTCAAAAGCGCGCACGATTCTACTGCATGCTGCAGCTGAAGTGTGAATCGGCGCTATCGCGCCATGCTGCGTATTCTCGATCGTTACGTGCTTAAGGAAATGTGGCAGACCTGGGTCACGGTGACCGCGGTACTGCTGATGATCCTGTTATCGAATCAGGTGGCGGATGTCCTGGGCGATGCGGCGCGCGACAAGGTCGCCAAGGACGCGGTTTTCAGTGTCATTGGTCTGACCGCGCTGCAATATTTGACGATCATCATCCCGTTCGGCTTGTTTCTCGCGGTAATGCTGTCGCTGGCGCGACTGTATAGCGACAGCGAGTTACCGGCGATGCTCGCGTGCCGGATTGGTCCGGGCGGCTTGTTCCGCCCGTTGGCGTGGTTGGCGATTCCGCTGGCCGGTTTGGTGGCCTGGCTTGCGTTGTTTGTGTCTCCCGAGTCGCTGCGCCGGATTGAACTGATCGGTGCTCAGACTCAGCGCCAGGTTGACTTGTCCTCACTTGAGGCAGGGCGCTTCGTTGAGGTCGGTGGAGACGAGGTGGTGATCTTTGCGAATGCCGTTGGTGAGGACGGGACGTTGGAGAACGTCTTCCTGCAACGCCGTGATGCCGAACGCCTTGAGATCGTGCTCGCCGAGTATGGGCGTCAGCAGCTGGGCGATGATCCGGATACCCGATTTATCGTCCTGACCGGCGGTCGTCGCTATGTTGGTGTGCCGGGCCAGACGACGTTTCAGGTCATCGAGTTTCGTGAGTATGGTGTGCCGTATGTGTTGCCGGCGGCGCGTTTGCCAGAGCTAGATCCCGAGGCGCAATCGCTGCAGGCGCTGTTGGATTCGCCTTCGCCGGAGTCAGCCGCCGAATTGCAATGGCGATTGTCGATCCCGGTCGCCACGCTGACACTTGCATTGCTGGCTGTGCCCTTGTCACGCAGCCAGCCGCGACAAGGGCGCTATGGAAAAATCGCTATTGGTATTCTGGTGTTCATCATCTATTTCAACCTGATCGGTGCGGCTAAGGTTTGGGTTGAGCGGGGTGAATTATCGCCGTCGATTGGTTTGTGGGGCGTGCATATTGGCTTTGTGTGTGTAGCGCTGCTGTTATACGGCGCACAAAACGGTTGGTTCGCCCGAATGTTGCCGGCGCCGAAGGCTGTATGAAAACGCTCGCCCAATATCTCACTCGTATGCTGTTGCTGGCGAGCGCTCTGGTGATGTTGGTGTTGCTGGCGCTCGCCGGTTTTATCGAATTCGTCGGTGAGCTCGACGACACCGGTGAGGGCAGTTACACCGCTGCCGGTGCGCTGTTGTACACGCTGCTGCGACTGCCGCAGGTGGGTGTCGAGATGTTGCCGGTATCCGCATTGCTCGGTGGCTTGTTGGGTTTGGGTGCATTGGCCAAGGGCAGCGAGCTGGTGGCGATGCGCGCTGCCGGCATTTCACCCCGGCGTCTGGCGCAGGCCGTGATGATAGGTGGTTGTTTAATGGCGCTGGGCGGGGCGATCGTCAGTGAGTACATCGCACCACCGTTGGATCAATTCGCCCGTAAGTACCGCAGTGCCGCGCGTAATCGAGCCGACTTGAGTGGGCGCGAAAATACCTGGGTACGCGATGGGCAACGGATTTTCAACGTTGAGAGCGGCAATGCGGCGCCCGGATTTGGTGGCGTGTATCTATTCGAGCTTGATGACAGTCAACGCCTGCAGTCGGTTGCATTTGCCAGTCGAGCCGATCTGGATGAAAGCGGCGGCTGGGTCTTGTCGAATCTCAATGAAACGCGTTTCGCTGGTCGCGACGTGAGTGCCACAATCACGCCGAGCGTCACACGCAAATACTCGATTGACGCCGAATTGTTGGGTATTGCCGCACTGCGACCGGGCAGTCTGTCGATTAGTGGTCTGTTGTCCTATCTTGATTATCTACACGCCAATCGGCTCGATGCGCGTGCCTATGCCACAGAGTTCTGGCGACGCATCGCTGATACGCTCGCCACTGCGATCATGCCGGTGCTGGCGATCGGGTTTGTGTTTGGCTCATTGCGCAGTGCCGGGGCAGGCTCGCGCTTGTTGATCGGTGTTCTGATCGGACTGGGCTATTTCCTGGCCAGTCGTACATTGGCCAATTCCGGCCAGGTATTTTCTATTGACCCGGCACTGGTTGGTCTGGCCCCGGTCGTCGTCCTGGGGGTCGTCGTGCTCGGTGTCATCTACAAGGTGCGATAGCTGTTTTTTCGTCTTTTGCTGGTAATCACCACGCGCGTTGCCGAGATGCGGTCATGCCACATCAGACCTTCAGAGTCGGTGTATTGCCAGAGCACCCCGAGTCCGGCCGGTAACCAGGATAGCGGTGCGGTGACAAATCTGAGCAATCCGCGCAACGGATGGATCCCCCGCTGACCCGAGACATTGATCAATAGCAGGCGCCAGGATTTCATGCCGAGCGTTTGACCTTGAATCGACCACTGCACGATATAGTAGGCGATGATCAGTGCCAGGCAGTACAGCTGAAAGCCGAGCCCTTTGGGCGTGAAATCAAGACCCTCGGTGTCGGGCTGCGCGGTCAACATGACCCACGGCAGCGCCGCGATCATCAATAGCGCGATGATCAGCAAACTGTCGTACAGTAGCGCGCCGAGCAAGCGCAGTATCCCTGGCGGTGCTGGCATCTGAAAGGTGCCAGAGCCGCGCGGTAGTCCTGCTTCAGACATGTCTTGACTATCCATAGTGGGGTAGATGATGCCAGATTCGAAACCGCAAGCATTAGTAGCATATGGCGATATGCGTTCGGGCAACTGCTGGAAGATGCGCTGGGTGCTGGAGTTGACCGAGCAACGCTACCGGTGGCAGGAGACGGATATTTTGGCTGGTGCCAGTCGTCGAGATGCGTTCTTGAAGCTCAATCCGAATGGTCGCGTGCCGTTACTGCAGCTGCCAGATGGCCAGTGTATCGCCGAATCCAATGCCATTATTCACTATCTCGCCGACGGCACTAAGCTGTTGCCTGCGACAAGACTGGCGCGCGCCCAGGTATTGCAGTGGCAGTTTTTTGAGCAGTATAGCCATGAGCCCAACATTGCCGTGGCGCGCTTCATTCGCCAGTTCACCGACTGGCCGCAGACGCGCGCCAACGAGTACGACAGCAAGCGTGCGCCTGGATTGGCGGCACTGGGGATCATGGAGGTGCATCTGGCCGATCGCGCTTGGTTTGTCGGCGACGCGCTGACACTGGCCGATATCAGTTTGTACGCCTATACACACGTGGCCGATGAAGGCGGTTTCGACCTCGCAGCCTTTCCGGCACTGCGCGGCTGGTTGCACCGCTGCGCTGCGCAGTTGCCAGACATTGGTATCGGCCGCTAGTCGCTGCGAACCCTCTGGTATCATCTGCCGCTTATGCCTTCGACCCCTCAAGACCAGACGCCAGCCCCGACGATCATCGCGCGCGCCGACCACAATGTGTCCCGTAAGCACGTCTCGAGGGCAGCGCTGAAGGTGCTCTATCGGCTGCATGAGTCCGGTTACCAGGCCTTTCTGGTGGGTGGCGCTGTGCGCGATTTACTGCTGGATGGCCGTCCCAAGGACTTTGATGTCGCTACCGATGCCGAGCCGGATCAGGTGCATGCCTTGTTCCGCAATTCGCGGGTTATCGGGCGTCGGTTTCGTTTGGTGCATGTGCGCTTTGGCCGCGAGATCATTGAGGTGGCGACCTTCCGCGCGGCGTCCAATCCTGACGAAGATGACTCAGGTACTCAGACGGACGATGAAGGACGGCTGGTGCGCGACAACCAATTCGGCAGCATTGACGAGGACGTTTGGCGCCGCGATTTCACCGCCAATGCGCTGTACTACAACATCGCTGATTTCAGTGTTTGGGATTACGTTGGCGGTGCCAGAGACATCGGCTCGCGCCGTCTGCGCTTGATCGGAGAACCGGCGCGACGGCTGCGCGAAGATCCGGTGCGGGTGCTGCGGGCCTTACGCTTTGTGGCGAAGCTGGGCTTTACACTGGAGCCCGAGCTTGAGAAGGCAATCGCCAGCCACAAAAGCTTGCTCGATAATGTGCCCGCCGCGCGTTTGTTCGATGAATTTTTGAAGATGTTCCAGGCGGGTTTTGGCTTGGTTGCCTATGATGTGCTTCGCGATCACGGCGTGTTCGGCGTGTTGTTCCCACAAGCCCGAATGGGACTGGACGCGCCAGATGGTGAGTTCTTTGATCGATTTATTCGACGCGCACTGAAAAACACCGATGAGCGTATTGCTGCCGATAAGCCGGTGACCCCGATGTTCTTGCTCGCAGTGTTTTTGTGGTGGCCGATCAAAGCACGTGCGCGGGCGCTCTATGAGGATGATGGCTTGACGCCGGCACAATCGCTTGGTCAAGCCACGTATCAGTGTGTTGCGCAACAACAGTCAGTGATTTCAGTACCCAAGCGTTTCACGATTCCATTGCGCGAGATGCTGACGCTGCAGCCGCGTTTTGAGCGTATGCGCGGCACGCGCGCGGCTGGGTTTCTGGCGCACAAGCGATTTCGGGCCGCCTACGATTTCATGCTGTTGCGTAACTTCATCGGCGAGGTGCCCGATGAGACCGCGGCGTTCTGGACCGAGGTGCAAACGTTGTCGGTTGAGGCGCGCGCGGAGCGATTCGAAATCACGTCGAAAAAACTGGGCGACGGGACAGGGCAGAAGCGCCGCCGTCGTCGCCGACGCCGAACGCGCAAGCCGGATGTACCAGGCGACGAGGCGTCGTCTTAGTGTCATTTTGGCAGCCGGCATATATTGGCATCGGCAGCAATTTGCAGGAGCCGATCGAGCAGGTACAGCGTGCAATTCAGTCTTTGGCGGGGCTTGCGGATTGTGTCGGTGTTATCTCGTCGCGACTGTATCGCAGCCTGCCGATGGGTCCGCAGGATCAGCCCGACTTCATTAATGCCGCGGTCGGCTTGCTGACACGCCAATCACCCGGTGCGCTGCTGCGCACGTTGCAGGGTCTTGAAGCTAAAGCCGGTCGCGATCGTTCTGGCGAGCGTTGGGGGCCGCGCGTGCTCGATCTGGACTTGTTGTTTATGCCCGGTATCCGCAGAACCGATGAGTCGCTGACCTTACCCCATGCAGGTATGGCGGCACGAAATTTTGTATTAATGCCACTGTGCGATATCTGTCCAAACGCAACGCCGTTCGGTTCTAAAACCGTTCGAAGTCTGGCCAATGGTGCGGGCAGCGAGGGTATCGAGACGCTGGAGCTCGGTGCATGAAGGGGGCGGGTCTGCCAGGTTTGGTCGTCATTGAAGGGCCAATTGGTGTTGGCAAGACAGCCTTGGCAAAACGCCTGGCGGCGCAATTCAATGCCGGTCTGCTTCTCGAGGAAACCGCGCACAATCCGTTTCTTGAGCAGTTTTATCGTGATCGCGATGGTGCGGCGCTGCCGGCGCAGCTGTTTTTCCTGTTTGAGCGCGCACGCCAACTCGATGTGCTGCGTCAGGATGATCTGTTCACCCGTTCACGCGTTGCTGATTTTCTGATTGCCAAGGATCGATTGTTTGCGCAACTGACACTCAGCCGGGCGGAGATGGATCTGTACGATCAGATCCAGGCACGCCTGGATATCGAAGCGCCGGCGCCAGACCTGGTGGTCTATTTACAAGCACCAGTCGATACGCTGAAGGCACGCTTGCGACAACGACGCGGCGCATTCGATTCGATGATCGATTCGGCTTATCTTGAGCGTGTGAATGATGCCTACGCACGATTTTTTCATGCCTATTCAGAGGCACCGTTGTTGATTGTCAATGCGGCTCAGATCGACCCTATCAATAACGAGCGTGACTTTGACGCGCTGGTTGGTGAGCTCAGCGCGCCGCCGCGCGGTCGGCGCTTTTTCAATCCCGCTACCCACGCGATCGCCTGAGGTTCCGCGTCTGCGCCGCAGGTCAGATGCGGTATCATCCGGGCACTTCTCAAGCACCGATGAGGGCGCTATGTACACACAACTCGAGCAACGTCATATGGATCAGCCACCGATAAACGTCGGTACGCTGGCCAAAATGAAGGCCAAGCGCGAGCCCATCGCCTGCCTGACAGCTTACGATGCCAGCTTTGCGCAACTCGTGGATCGCGCCGGAGTGGATGTGGTTTTGGTTGGTGATTCCCTCGGTATGGTCATTCAGGGGCACGACACCACGGTGCCGGTGACTGTGGATGACATCATCTACCATTCGCGCACGGTCGCGCGCGGACTGCGCCATGCGTTCCTGATCGCTGACATGCCCTTCATGAGCTACACCACGCCGTCGCAAGCGCTCGACAACGCGGTACGCCTGATGCAAGAAGGTGGCGCGATGATGATCAAGCTTGAGGGCGGCGAAGGCCAGATAGAAATCGTCGAACATCTGGCGCGTCACGACATTCCGGTTTGTGCCCACATCGGCCTCAAGCCACAAAGTGTACATAAGATCGGCGGCTTCAAGGTTCAGGGGCGCGATCCTGATGCGGCACGTCGGATGGTTGAAGCAGCTCAGCAGCTGGAGTCCGTCGGCGCGGATATCGTGTTGCTGGAATGCGTCCCGAATGAGCTGGGCAAGGCGGTTACCGAGGCGCTGTCGGTACCGGTGATCGGCATCGGCGCTGGACCGGATGTCGACGGACAGATATTGGTGTTGTACGACGTGCTGGGGATCACGCTGGGTCGTGTACCGCGCTTCGTCAGAAATTACTCGCCCGGCACAGACTCGCCGCTTGAGGCGTTGGCCAGCTATGTGGCGTCGGTGCGCGATGGTTCCTATCCCGCGCCGGAACACTGTTTCTCCTGACCGATGCAGGTCATTCAGGCACTGGGGGTTTTGCGTGAGCAACTCGCTGAGTGGCGCATCACCGGTGAGCGTATTGCGCTGGTGCCGACGATGGGCAATCTGCATGACGGACACTTGTCGTTAGTCGAGCACGCGCGCGAGCTGGCCGACCATGTTGTGGTCAGTATTTTCGTTAATCCGACACAGTTCGGTGAAAATGAAGATTTTGGCAACTATCCGCGAACTCTGGAGCAGGACTGTCACCAATTGATGCACGCTGGTGCGCACCTGGTCTTCACGCCCGACATCGATACGATGTATCCGCTGGGTGTGCGTCGCGCGACACAGGTTCACGTACCCGGCATTTCACGCAAGCTGGACGGCAAGCACCGGCCCGGTCATTTTGATGGTGTGGCGACCGTCGTTTGTCGACTGTTTACCATGGTGGCACCTGATGTCGCGGTGTTCGGCCAGAAGGACTACCAGCAGTTGCTGGTCATTCGTCAGATGGTGCGTGATTTGTCTTTGCCAATCATCATCGCGCCTGCACCGACTGTGCGTGCCGATGACGGCCTGGCTCTGAGCTCGCGCAATCAGTATTTGTCTACCGAAGAGCGTGAACGCGCGCCGTTGTTATATCAGCAGTTGATGCGGGTTGCCGAGCATCTGAAACTTGGAAACCGCCACTACGCTCAATTACGCGATGAGGCCTGCGAGCAGTTGGCTGCCGCGGGATTTGTCCCGGATTACGTCAGCATTCGCCATCCGGAGACGCTGAAGAAATCCCACAAAGACGACAGTGAGTGGGTGGTGTTGGGCGCGGCGACATTGGGTGGCGCGCGCCTGATTGACAACCTCGTCGTGCGCCCCTAACCCTCTGCTCTGAGCTGCGCCAGATAGGTTTCAAATGAAGCGGCGGTGTCTGCATCCGGTTGCGGCCAGCGCAACGGTAATGAGCGCAGCGTTTTGCTGACGATATCAGCGACCAGCCAGCGCATCGTCGGCTTGTCGTCGGCAGGGATGACGTACCACGGTGCCCACGGTTTGGAGGTCGTGGCGATCGCATCCTGATAGGCGGCCATATACTGCTCCCAATAACCGCGCTCGCGTAGGTCACCTGATGAGAATTTCCATCGTTTGTCCGGCTCCTCCAGCCGATCAATAAATCGCGCGCGCTGCTCATCTTGTGACACGTTCAGGAAAAACTTGACGATCACTGTACCGTTTTGTGCCAGGTGGGCTTCGTGTGCAGCAATCGCATCCAGTCTATGTCGCCAGATTTGTGTTGGGTCCGGCAGGGTTGGCAGGCGTTGTCCATCCAGAATGCCAGGATGTACGCGCACCACGAGAACTTCCTCGTAGTGGCTGCGGTTAAACACACCGATACGGCCGCGCTGGGGTAGCGCGGCGGTGGTACGCCACAGAAAGTCGTGTTCGAGTTCGCCTGCTGAGGGTTTGCCAAAACTGCTGACCTGACAGCCAGCGGGGTTTACTCCGCTCAACACCTTTTGAATTGTCGAGTCCTTGCCTGCAGCATCCATCGCCTGAAAGACCAACAGCACCGCATAGCGATCGTCGGCGTAGAGCTGTTCCTGACAAGTGGCTATCTCACGTACGCAGTGTCGCAGTTGTTTCTTCAGCGACTTCTTATCCAGTCCCGAATCCCAGCGCGTGGTTTGTTGCGCAAGCGCGAAGCTGCCATCGGTCGGTGCGAGAAACGGGCTGTCAATGCTGGTGGTGTTGAGGTTCATCGGATGTGCTCTCCATGTTGTTCAAGACCCCAGGCTGCGTGGCTCGCAACCTGCTCGGAAGGGCTCGCCGCTAAACGGTCTAGCGCGGCCATTACCGGGCGACTGGTTGCCGCGTTGCCCAGCCCCACGGCCAGGTTTCTTTGCCAGCGACGAAAACCAATCCGGCGGATGGCGCTGCCTTGCAGGCGCTGCAAGAAGTCCGTTTCCTGCCACTCGCTCAGTGCGACCAGCGTGACATCATCCAGTGACTGACGTGGTGCAAAATCCGGCTCACTGGCCTGCTGTGCGAATTTATTCCACGGGCAGAACAGCTGGCAGTCATCGCAGCCATAAATGCGATTGCCGATCGGTTTGCGTAGTGGCTCGGGAATATCGCCATCGTTCTCGATGGTCTGGTAAGAGATACAGCGGCGCGCATCAAGCAGATAGGGCGCCACGATGGCTTGGGTGGGGCACACGTCAATGCACGCACGGCAGGAACCACAATGATCCTCTGCCGGTGTATCCACTGGCAATGGCAAATTGGTAAACAACTCGCCTAGGAAAAAATAGCTGCCGCTTTGGCTGTTGATGAGATTCGTGTGTTTGCCAATCCAACCTAGCCCGGCTTTTTGCGCAAGCGGTTTTTCCAGCACCGGCGCACTGTCAACAAACGCTCGATATCCATGATCGCTCGCCTGCTCGCTAATGCGATCAGCCAGTTGCTGCAGCCGATTGCGCATCAGTTTGTGATAATCACGCCCCAGCGCGTAGCGGGAAACGTACGCGCGGCTCTCATCATCGAGCAGCGTCCTGGCATGGTGTGTCGCCTCGGGCCAATAGTCCATGCGCACGCTAATCACGCGCACCGTGCCCGGTACCAGCAAATCTGGTTGGCTGCGTTTGCGGCCATGCCGAGACATCCAGTGCATTTCGCCGTGAAACCCGCGTTCCAACCAGGTATCTAGGTGCCGCTGTGCGTCGGCGAGTGCGATGTCAGAGATCCCGACGGCAGCAAAACCGAGCGATCGTGACCACTGTTCTATCTGCCGGCGCAATGTGTTCATTGCCGCCGGTATTGTCTTGTCCATAGGCCGAGTATACTCGGCAGTGTGATTACATTACCGACTGACATTTATTCCGCCGAGGGCGTACGCGCTTTGGACCGGCGCGCGATCGAGCACTATGGGGTGCCGGGCTACACCCTGATGCGGCGTGCTGGGGCGGCCACACTGTCCGTGATGAATCAGCGCTATCCCGGTTTGCGTTCCCTGTTGGTGTTGTGTGGCGGTGGCAACAATGCTGGCGATGGTTATGTCGTGGCGCGATTGGCGCGAGCCGCTGGCATGGCGGTGCGTGTCGTTGCATTCAAGGATCCGACGACGCTCGACGGCGATGCGGCACGCGCCTACGAAGAGTTTGCCAGTGCCGGCGGTCTGTTGCGCCCGTGGGATGCGGCATTGCTCGATGGCGCAGGTATGGTCGTGGATGCGTTGATCGGCAGCGGCTTGAAGTCCGATGTGACCGATGACTACGCGGCAGCAATCGCTGAGGTGAATACCGCCGATGCGCCGGTGACCTCGTTAGATATCCCGTCCGGTCTGGATGGTGATACCGGCGTGGTGCGCGGCAGTGCGGTGCGGGCGGATCTGACGGTCACGTTTGTCGGCCTCAACAGTGGCCTGTTTTTGGCCGAAGGCCCGGCGCATTGCGGGCGGTTGGTATTCGCTGATCTGGAGCTGCCGGGCGATGTCTACCAATCGGCCAAACCAGTATTGCGGCGTCAATACAGAGATGAATTGTCACGACACTTGCAGCCGCGAGATCCAAACTCCCACAAGGGACAATTCGGTCACGTGTTATGTGTGGGCGGCGCCGAGGGTATGCCAGGCGCGATTCGCTTGAGCGCCGAAGCGGCCTTGCGCGGTGGCGCTGGCTTGGTGACGGTGGCGACCGATCGTTCGCACGCGGCGAGTATCGTCGCTGCAAGGCCGGAACTGATGACGCAGGGCATCGAAGACACCCACGCGGTTGATGCCCTGATCGAGCGCGCCTCAGTGATCGCCTGCGGTCCAGGTCTAGACGTCACCGACTGGAGTCAGTCGTTGCTCGAGCGCGTGCTTGATTCCGGTAAGCCGGTGGTACTGGACGCCGATGCGCTAAACCTGATGTCGGCCGATCGCAAGGTCTGGGATGGGGCGCCATCAGTACGCATTATTACACCACATCCGGGTGAGGCCGCGCGCATGCTGGGCACTGACCCGGCCGCCGTGCAGTCGGACCGCCTGAGGGCGCTGGCTGATCTGGTTGAATTGACCGGTGCGACGGTGGTGCTCAAGGGTGCCGGTACATTGGTAGGTGGCACCGACGAGGTGCCGAGTATTTGTCCTTTTGGCAACCCAGGGATGTCAGCACCCGGAATGGGTGACGTGCTCACCGGCCTGATCGCCGCATTGTTGGCACAAGGATTGAAGCCGTTGGCCGCAGCGCGTGCGGGCGTGCTGGTGCACGCATTGGCCGGTGATTCGGCGGCACGTCGGGGGCAGCGTGGCCTGTTGGCCGGAGAGTTGCTCGGCGAGTTACGCCACTGGCTGAATCCACGTCTGTAACGTGTGCCCGAAGGTCTGGCAGCTGGCCGATGCGAACGCAACCGAGCACGCCGGTGCGCAGCTGGCGCAGGCGCTGTTAGCGAGCAGCATCGACGATGCGACTGTTTTGCTGGACGGGGACCTGGGCGCTGGCAAAACAACGCTGGTGCGTGGCTTGTTGAGAGCGCTCGGAGTCAGCGGACCTGTACCCAGTCCCACCTACACGCTGATGGAACCCTATGAGTGCGGTGTGCGGCGTGTGTTTCATCTGGACCTCTACCGTTTGGCTGATGCGGATGAGCTTGAATTCCTCGGCTGGCGAGATTTGGCGCCGTCGATCCGGTTTGTAGAGTGGCCGCAGCGGGTGCCGAGGCTGATCGAAGCTGCCGATCTGCTGTTAAGCCTGGTGCCCCGTGGCAGCGGTCGGGAGTTGCGTATCACCGGTCAATCGGCAACGGGGAAACAGTGGCTAGCGAGTCTTTTATCAATTCGTGATTAGCAACTGGCCGTATCTCACTATTTTTAATCAATAAATTTCTTGACGCTTCGGGAATATGTCGTATAGTCGAGTCGGGTGTAGCGGCTGGGTCCAACCACCGGGACGAACGATTCATGGCTCAACGGCAGGTTTTGTGGCTTTTCGGGCTGTTGTTGCTGGCGGCGACACAGAGCGCCGCTGCTGTCGTCGTCAACGGCGTACGCGCCTCGTCGAGTACTGGCTCCAACAGCACACGCATCGTGCTGGACATGGATACGCGCCAACCAAGCCACACACTATTCCAATTGAAGCATCCTGATCGCGTCGTGATTGACATCGATGGTGCGCAAATGTCGGCTGCAGCGCCGGCACTGCCCAACTCCGTTGGCGTATTGCGTTCAGTGCGCACGGCACGTCATGCCAAGGACGACGACCGGCTGCGCATCGTGCTCGATCTCGAACGTGGCGTGCAGGTTCGCAGCTATTTCGTCGGACCCAGTGATACCGCGCGCGAGCGACTCGTTATCGATTTGGGTGCGCAGGATCGCCAGTCGACAATCAAGCGCGCTCGCTCGATCAAACGCGATATCGTCATCGCTGTGGATCCGGGTCATGGCGGTCGTGATCCGGGCGCCATCGGCAAATACAAAACGCAAGAGAAAGATGTTGTGCTGGCGATTGGTCGATTGCTGGTCGATCGGATCAATCAGCAGTCCGGCATGTCAGCATTTCTGGTGCGTGCAGACGATCGACTGATCGATCACTTTGAGCGCTTCGAAAAAGCGCGGCGGGTTGATGCCGATCTGTTTGTCTCAATCCATGCCGATGCGGTGCAAGATCGCCGCGCACGCGGCTCGTCGGTGTATGCGCTGACGATGAAGGATGCGACCGATAAAGCGGCCGCGCGTCTGGCTGCCTCGCAAAATGCGTCGCTGGTGGGCGGTGTCGAGCTGGATGACAAAGAGCCGGATTTGCGCACCTTGCTGGTTGATCTGTCGATGCGGGCAACGATCAACGCCAGTTTGGATGTCGGCGCCTTTGTTTTGAAAGAGCTAGGCAAGATCAACAAGCTGCATCGTAGCCAGGTGCAACAAGCCGGTTTTCGTGTGTTGCGTGCACCGGACGTACCGTCAATCCTGGTCGAGACCGCGTATATTTCCAACCCGGATGAGGAGCGCAAGCTGGGCAACCCGGCACATCAGCGCAAGCTTGCGAATGCCGTCTTCACGGGCATTCGACAGTATTTTTCCGCCAACCCGCCGGTGGATAGCGTGTTTGCCAATGCGCAAACAGCACCGCCGCGCACCCACACGATTCGCTCCGGCGATACGCTTAGCCAGATCGCGGATCGGTACCGGGTCAGCCTGGCCAGCTTGCGTCAGGAGAATCAGTTGAACTCCGACCGCATCCGCATCGGCCAGGTATTGCGCATCCCAGCCGGCGGCTAGCGGTCCAGCAGGCGTTGGCGCGCTGTGAAACAATGCGCGCATGCCAATACGCCAGCTACCTGACCACCTGATCAACCAGATTGCCGCCGGCGAGGTAGTCGAGCGACCGGCCTCGGTGGTCAAGGAGCTCGTAGAGAACAGTCTGGACGCCGGCGCCGCGCAGGTCTGGATCGATATTGAACAGGGCGGCCATGCTCTGATCCGGGTCCGCGATGATGGTGATGGCATTGAGCGCGATCAAATTCCGCTGGCGCTCTCGCGGCATGCGACCAGCAAAATTTCTGCGTTGGAAGATCTGGACGCGATTGCCTCGCTGGGCTTTCGCGGTGAGGCGCTGCCGTCGATTGCATCGGTGTCGCGGTTGTCATTGACCTCATTGGCGCGTGGCGCTGAATCCGCATGGCGGGTTGACGTGCGCGGCGGGGACATCGCCGAGCCATTGCCGGACCCGCTGCCGCGTGGCACAGATGTTCAGGTGGCAGACCTGTTCTACAACACGCCGGCACGACGCAAATTTCTGCGCACCGAAAAAACCGAATTTCGACACATCGATCAGGCGGTGCGACGTCTGGCACTGGCGCATCCCGGTGTTGCAATGCGCTTGCGGCATGGCCAGAAGACCGTGCTGGATCTGCCTGCTGTGGCCGGTGGCCCGGGCACGCTGGCGCGGGTGCGGGCCTTGTTGGGATCGGCATTCGCAGATGCCTGTATTGCGATCGACGAGACCCGCGAGTCGATGGCGCTACGCGGTTGGCTGGCGCAACCGAGTTTTTCGCGCAGCCAGCCGGACATGCAATACACATTCGTGAATGCGCGCTGGGTGCGTGACAAGACGCTACAACATGCGGCCAAGCTCGGTTTTCGCGACGTACTGTTTCACGGTCGTCATCCGGCTTATGTTTTGCATCTTGCGCTTGATCCGGCGCGTGTTGACGCTAACGCCCACCCGGCCAAGCACGAGGTGCGATTTCGCGATGGGCGGGGCGTGCATGAATTCGTGTTTCGCACCGTCGAGGCGGCGTTGTCCGCAACCACACCTGGTCAACAGGCCAGCGCGCCAACTGTGATGCAGACCAACACCCCTGAGCTGTCAGTGCAGCGCGAGCAGGTGGCGCTGCCGGTCGATCTGCCGCGCGCGCTTGACCGCTATCCGATGCAGCGCGCATCGAATGACACCGAGGTTTCGCGACCGCGTCACGGTGAGGTGGCGCGGGTGGCGGAACTGGCCAGTGGTCCGCCGCTGGGCTTTGCCATTGCGCAACTGCACGGTGTCTATGTGCTGGCACAAAATGACCAGGGTCTGGTGCTGGTGGATATGCACGCAGC
>JBCCZN010000013.1:0-25223 GCA_039187375.1 Pseudomonadota bacterium | reverse complement strand
TGCGGCCGGTCAATCGCTGCGTGATGCGATGATTTCGGCAATAGAGCATGCCAATGCCAGCGTCATGGTAGAGACTCGCGGTGCGGCCACCACACTGACGGCAATGACGATCGAGAATCGCGATGTGCGCGTGTTTCATGTTGGTGATTCGGTTGCGTTGATCACAGGCCAACGCACAGCGGTGAAATTACAAACCGTCGCCCATTCTCCGGTTGGTTTTGCGATTGCTGCCGGTTTTTTGACCGAAGAACAGGCCATCTATCACCCCGAGCGCCATATCGTCTCGAATTTCATCGGGACGCCCGAGATGGTCATCGAGGTTGGCGCGCCTTTGCGTCTGGCCAAGCGCGACACGGTACTGATCGCGTCTGACGGGTTGACCGATAATCTGCACATGAGTGAAATACTGGCAATGATGCGCCGCGGTTCTCTGGATGCGTCGCTGGACGATATCGTCACGCTGGCACAAGCGCGTATGCAGCGCATCAGTCAGCATGCTCCGGGCAAGGCGGATGATTTGTCGGTCATCATGTTCCGGAAGCCCTGAAGCGGGCGCGTGCATTTGGTACGCTCGATGAAACTCTAGCCGGATTACAGACTCTAACCTCGATAGAGGTTGGGGTGATGATAATGAGGAATACCATGCGCAAGGCTTATTGGCGTCGAATGATCAATATCGGCGTGTCTATGGCGGCCGCGGCCGTGCTGGTGGGTTGCGCCTCAAGTGGCAGCAGTGGCTCTTCCAGTCCGCCCATTCCGCCAAGTGGTGGCACTGGACTGCCAGGTGGCTCGCCAAGTACGGGTTCGCAAGGCGCCGGCATGCCCGGTGGCTCACCAAGCACCGGTTCACAAGGTGCCGGCATGCCCGGTGGTTCGTCTGGAGGTGGTTCGCAAGGCGCCGGTATGCCCGGTGGTTCGTCTGGAGGCGGTTCACAAGGCGCCGGTATGCCAGGCGGCGATGGTGGATCGGGCACACAAGCCGGTGGCGGTATGCCAGGCGGCAATGGCGGATCGGGCACACAAGCCGGTGGCGGCATGCCAGGCGGCAATGGCGGATCAGGTTCCCAATCCGGTGGTGACGGCGATGGCACGCAGGCGGGTGCCGGGTCCGGCGGTGAATCAGGTGCCGGGTCCGGTTCGGGCGGTGAATCAGGTGCCGGCGGTGGCTCAGGCGGCAGCGGTTCTGGTGCCGGTCCCGGAGGCTCGGGCAACGGCGGCCTCGATGATGAGTTCAATAAATCGCTCGGCGATTTTGACGGCATGATCAGCGGCGAACAGGAACAAGCGACCCAGGTGTCACGCGATACCAGTACCGTTGGCGGCACTGGCGGTGCCGGTGCCGGCGGTTCCGAGGGCAGTGGTGGGGGTACGATAATCGTTGCCAATGAAGGCGGTGTGGGTAATGGCTCAGGTGGTGGTGCGGGCGCATCCAGTAGTGTCGATGAGGTGCCATCCGAGGTACTGGAAGAGCGCACTCCGGACGATATTCCACCGCAGAGCTATGACGACATCGTTGCGCGCCAATTACGAGAGGCCGCTCAAGCTGAAGAAGATCCTGTCATCCGCGAGAAATTGTGGGACGAATATCGGAAGTACAAAGGTATTCGGTAGGCGCGCATGATGAGTATCCACCCACCTCGATGTAATCAACGTGTTGCCAGCGGGTTTCGCGTCGGCGGGACGGTGTTGCTGCTGACAGCGGTGTTGAGCGGCTGCAGCACGTCCAGCTATGTCGCCCCCGATATCGATCTGACTTCCGAACCTGAGGCGGTCGCCGAATCGCGCTTGCTGGACATCGGGATTCTTGAGTTTGATTCCGGTTTGCCCGAGGAAGGTGCACCGATTGACGACACCGTGTATCCGGAAATTCGCAAGGCGGAGGCCCGTTTTTTTCCCTATCACATGAAGAGCACGTTGCAGTCGACTGGCCATTTTGGTGCGGTGCGCGTGATTCCGAATCAAACGGTCGTGGCAGACCTGTATATCCGCGGTGAGGTCATCCGCTCCGATGGCAATCGTGCCACGTTGCAGCTCTCCGCCATAGACGCCACGGGCAAACGTTGGTTCAGCCGGCGCTATTCAACACGCACCGACTCTAAAGACTATTCCCGTCGGCGGGCACGTAGCGCGGATCCTTATCAAAATATCTTCAACGAATTTGCCAACGATCTGTACGACCAGTTCAGTCGTTTGTCCGATGCGGATGTGAATACGATTCGAACGACAGCACGCATGCGCTTTTATGCGGATATGGCGCCCACCGTGTTTGCCGAATATATCGAAACCGATCGCAGAGGTCGGATTGAGGTGGTGCGCCTGCCGGCAGACGCCGATCCGATGGTGGGTCGTCTTGAGGCAATCCGCGAGCGCGACGCGTTGTTCCTTGACACATTGAACGAGCACTACGCCAACTTCTATTACGGCATTGCGCTGCCTTACGAAGACTGGCGTCAATCCTCGCGTGAAGCCGAGCTCGAATACCAAAGACTACGCCGGGCTGCGTTGTTGCGCGGACTGGCGGGCATCGCGCTGGTTGCAGCGTCGACGGAAATGCCCAGGCCCAAGGCAGGCGACAGCGGCACAACAGCGCGAACCAAGGCGACGTTGCGCAATTACACCGCCTACAGTGGTCTGGATCTGTTCTTCAGTAGTTTCGGTCGACTGGCCGAGGCGAAATTGCAACGTCAGTCTATCGCCGAGCTGTCCGATGCGTTCGGCCGCGAGGCGGCGCCGATGACCATTGAGGTGGCCGGCCAGGCACAACGACTGACGGGCACGGCATCGGCGCAATATGATCAATGGCGAGGCCTATTGCGGCAGATCAATGAAGAGGAAACCGGTTTCAGCGATACGCCGGCGATCGATATCAATGGTCGCGGTGCCACATTAGATTCTGACGGAGCGTAATGTCCGACGCCGCTTCTGCCACGCCCGCCCGGTTGGGTGATCGTTACGCACTGATCCAGCGTTTGCATCTCGGCTCGCAGTCTGAGGTTTGGTTAGCGCGAGACGAGAGATCCGGCATACCGGTCGCAATCAAACTGCTGACGCCAAAGGCGGCCAAACTTGCGGACCGCGTCGCGGCGTTCGAAGAGGAATGGCGTATTGCCCGTGGCTTGAATCACCACCACACGGTCAGGGCGTTGGCGCGCGTACCGGGGGAGCGCCCCGGTTATGCGATGCAATATATCGACGGTACCGATTTTGCGTCATTGGTTGCCACGCAACCGGATGTCTGGTTGCCGGCGGCGCTGGTCCTGATCGATACGCTGGACTATTGGCATCGCAAAGGTGTGGTGCACGGTGACATCAAGCCGAGCAACTGTTTACTGGACCGCCGGGGCGCAGCCTATCTTGGCGACTTCGGTTGTGCCCAGATGATCGACACGCCACGCCCGGTCAGTTGTGGCAGCGATGCCTATGCCAGCGCAGAGCAACGCGACGCACAACCAGCCCACCCGCATGACGATATTTTTGCCTTTGCGCAAACCTGTGCCGAGTTGTTGAACAGCGAGCCGAACGCGTCGTTCGGCGAGCGACTGCCTGCTGACGTGGTGGTGGTGCTGAACGCGGCGCGCGGTGCGCGCGGTACCCGACCCAGCGCAGCGGAAATTCGTGACGCTTTTGCGACTGCCGGCGTAGCGCGGGGGCATGTCGACCTGGAAAAGCTGTCGCTTAAGTTGCGTCGCCCGGCCGCCACGATCGCTGTCGATGTTGAGCCGCCCGACGTATTGCCGCACGGTGCGTTCGAGCGAGCCCCGCAAGACGCACAACTCACCCCGCGGCAAGGTGTGCCGCTGTGGTTTGTTGTTGCCGGGGTAGTGGCGATTATTGCGCTGGGTGTTGCGATGACCTGGTTGTTCTCCGCTCGCGAGGCGACAAGCCCGATTGTTGAGCAGGCGACCGAGCAGCAGACAGAGACTGCAGCACAATCAACATCGGAAGAGCCTGCGACCGAGCCAGCACCCGATCCGGTCGCCAGGCTTGCTGCCGATGAAAAGGTGGCAGCACTGTTGAGTCTGGTGGATCTACTTGAAACGCGTAACGCAGCTACCTGGGCCGGCAGCGCGTTCGCCAATGGCATCGCAGACTATCAGGCCGGAGATCGTGCGTACCTTGCGCGAGATTACGCACTGGCACAACAGCGCTATGCCTCCGCGCTGGAGCAATTGCAGCCGATCGCCGATTCGATCCCGCAACGCTACGATTCAACGATGCGTGAAGCTGACGCCCAGATGCTGGCTGGTGATGCGGCAGCGGCGCTGGCCGCATTTGAGCTGGGGTTATTGCTAAAACCCGGTGACGATACGGCAATCACCGGAATTGAACGAGCAAAGTCACTCGACGAATTACTGGCGTTAATGAGCGCTGGCAGGATTGCCGAGCGTGAGGGTGACTGGACGGTCGCCTTGGCGCGCTTTGAGGCTGCATTAGCGTTGAATCCGGACTGGCAGCCGGCGATCGATGGTAGCGCACGAATGCGTCAAGCGATTTCTGCTGATGCGTTTTCTGCGCAAATGTCACGCGGTTTTGCAGCGCTGGAAGCGGGTGACTTCAGCCGCGCACGACGTGCTTTTGATGCGGCTGCGAGTCTGCGCCCAGGTGACCCTGCGCTTGAGGATGCGCGTCTGCAATTGCGATTGGCAGAGCGCCTTGATCGTATCGGTACGTTACAGGCGCGCGCGCGTCAGGCTGAAGCGCAAGAGCGCTGGCAGACTGCATTGACCGACTACGAAACCGTGTTGTCATTGGACGAGTCATTGGATGCCGCCCGTGAGGGCGCCGCCAGGGTGCGCAACCGCCAGAAAATCGTCAACGAGATGCAGGCGGTATTGAATAACCCGGATCGATTGTCAGAGACCGATGCATTGCGCGAAGCGTCGGCATTGTTGCAACGCGCCAGCGATCTGCAGCCGCGCGGTCCAAACCTGGCCGCGACGATAGACAGTCTGCAAGGTTTACTGGTGCGCGTCGCATTGCCTATCGCGGTTGAGCTGCGTTCGGATGGCCTGACCGAAGTCACACTGTTGCGGGTCGAGCGTCTGGGTCAATTTGCCAGCACCGAAGTGCGATTGCGTCCAGGGCTGTACACCGTCGTCGGTTCACGCCGTGGGTACCAGGATGTGCGTCGGCAGTTCCGAGTGGCCTGGGGTCAGCCCGGGCCGTCCATCTATATCGCCTGTGATCGACCAATATGAGTGGTGCAAATCGTATTGTCTGGCGCCATGGTGGTATTGAGAGTGCGTTTTCTCAGGCCCAGTGTCCCATCGTCATAGGTACCGTTAGTGCCGCCGATATTCGTATCAGCGGACCAGGCGGTCAGACGGTTGCGCAAATTGACTTGGTTGATGGCAAACCTTTCATTCAGCCATTGTTGCGGCCCTCGCCACTCGAACTCGACGGTGAGCGACTGAGTACAACACGCAGTCTGGTCGACGGACAGCGGTTGAGCGTCTTCGGCGTTGCATTAGACGTGCATATGGATGTCGACAGTATGACGTTGTCTCAGGATAGCGGTGGTAGTCGATTTGAAACGGCACCGCCGATCGTGCAGCAGGACGATGAGGATATACCGCTGCAGGCGGCCGATTGGCAGCCAGGTCGAGCTGATGTCGTCGCGCCCACTAGACCAGTCGCGCAATACCTGGTGCTTAGCAGCGTTCTGGTCGTGTTGTTAGCGGCGGTGGCCTGGCTCGTTACTGCCGTGCCGGTACGCATCGATACGTCGCCCACAGAGGTTGATGTTATCGACATTGATGGTCCTGGTTTTGCGCTTCCGTTAGGGGATCGCGTGTTGCTGCGTTCAGGCGTACACGATGTGCACCTGATAACGGAGGGCTATCAGGACTTAACACGTCGGATTGAGGTCGATCGTGACACCACGACCATCGTGCTGGAACAACAACCGTTGCCTGGAACACTGGTTGTGCGCGCCAGTGCAGGTGATGAGTCTGTTGAGGCGCGTGCGCGGCTTAGCGCGGCGGCCGGTAAAGTCATTGAGACCTTGCTGCCGGCGACGTTCTCGTCTGTGCCACCGGGGCGTTATGATCTGCAAGTTAGCGCCGATCAATATCTGGACTTCGTCGGACAAATTGAGGTTGTCGGTCTGGGTCAGACGCAACAGCTGGATGTGGCGTTGGTGCCATCATTGGCGGAGCTAACGCTGATTAGCCAACCTGCTGGTGCTGCGGTTATCGCTCTCGAAGACAACAGGACACTGACTGCGGCGACACCGGCGCTCGTACAGTTACCTTCCGGTCTGCAAAAGTTGCGATTTGAATTGCCCGGCTATAAACCGCTTGAACGCGTTTACCGCGTATTTCCAAACACATCTCAGAATATCGAGCCGGTTGTGCTGGAGCCGGCTGATGCGACGCTCGTTGTGCGCAGCTCGCCGCGAGGGGCCAGCGTCACCGTTGATGGCCGATTCATGGGCCGTACACCGTTGACTCTGGCACTGGAGCCGCGGCGAGACTATGCGTTGAAGCTTACCGCACCGGGTTACGCCAGCGCGACGCGGCGTGCCCGATTGTCTTCGGGTCAACAGTCTTCGTTGTCAGTGGCGCTCGATGCACAATTGGGGGAGGTCACGATTCGCACCGTGCCAGTTGATGCAACGATTTTCGTCAACGGGCGTGATGTCGGCAAAGGCACGGTGACACTCCAATTACCCGCCGAACCGCAAACGGTCACGGTCAAGCGACGTGGCTACGCTGAATGGACTCGGCGGGTGACGCCACGGCCGGGCTTTACTCAGACTTTGGATGCTACCTTGCTAACGCCGCAACAGATCGCCGATGCCAAGATTGAGCAGGAGATCGATGTTGCTAATGGTCACAAGTTGCAATACGTGCGTGCCGGCACTTTCCAAATGGGTTCATCGCGGCGAGAGCCGGAGCGACGCAGCAACGAAGCGTTACGTGACGCCAGAGTGACCCAGGCGTTTTATATTTCGCAACACGAGGTTAGCAACCGACAATTTGCTGCCTACAGGCGTGCGCACGAACGCGGTGGTTCGACTTACCCATCGATTGCCGGCGACGACAATCCAGTCGTAAACGTGAGCTGGCAGGATGCCGCTGCTTATTGCAACTGGTTGTCCTCTCAGGAGCAGCGTACGCCAGCCTATGTGGGTGAATTCGGCAAATTGGTGCCCGCCACATCGCCAACCAATGGTTATCGATTACCCACCGAAGCTCAGTGGAGTTGGGTTGCTCGCTATGCGGCAACCAGTGGGCAGCCGCGACGCTACGGCTGGGGTGCCGATCTGCCGCCGCCCAAAGAACAGGCTAACATCGCCGACGAAACTGCCAAGAAACTGCTTACTAATGTTTACAATGGCTACAACGACAGCTATCCAGCGACAGCACCGGTAGGTAGCTTCAAGGCGAATGCGTTGGGCATTTACGATTTGGATGGCAACGTGTCGGAGTGGGTACAGGATCGCTATGTCGCAACGTTTCCTGATGGCCCGCTGATTGATCCGTTGGGCCCAACCACAGGCGACTCGTATGTGATTCGGGGGCCGGGCTGGCGTGATGCCAATCCGCAACAACTCAGATTGGCCTACCGTGATTTTGGCAGTGAGCCTGCATTGGATGTGGGATTCAGGATCGTCAGACCGGTGAGATAACGAGGGTGATGACATGACGCAGAAAATACTGATATTGACTTTGATTGCCGTTGCGTCACTGCAGCTGTTGAACTCTGCCGGTGCACAACAGGGTGAGCAAACTGAAGCCGCAGCGACTGCCGAGGACAATACCGAACGCTCGACGCGCGACGCAGAAGATGCGGAGGTCGAGGCGGTGCTGAAGGATGCAGAGCTCGTGTATGAGAACGACGATGATTTCATCCCGTCACAACAAGTTTCTGCCGATCAGTCAATCGATTTCCCAATAGACATCTAATCCAGCCATCGCTGTGCTGGAGGACACGATATGAAAAAGCAAAATTTGCCGGTCGAGTTTGTGTTCCAACTGTTCGCATTGGTGATCGCGGTTGTCATTGTTCATGGCTTCTATGTCACGACGGTTCGACCTAATGCGGCCGAAGATCTTGCTGCCCAGAATTTGGCGGCGAAACAGGATCCGGACTATGTGCGTGAGCGCTCCACCTGGGTGCTGATCAAGGATTTTGAGCAGGAGGCGTGCGTTGTGCTGATGCTCTGGGCGCTGGCAATCATGGGGTTCAAGGCGGTACAGCTGAGCCGCGAGCGTCAATTGTTGGATAAGGACCTGGTGGATGTGGCGGATGGGATGCGCGTACTTCCCGAGGATACGCGTGAGTTCGCCCGCCAGATTCAGGCGCTGGAGCCCACCACGCAACGTATGTTGCTGCCGCGCGCATTGCTCAACGCGCTGCAGCGCTTCAATTCGACCCATAACGTTCAGGATGTGGCCTCATCGACGCACACGATTTGTGAATCAGAGGCAGAGAAGCTTGAGTCGGAGTTGGCGATGATTCGCTACATTTCGTGGGCGATTCCTTCTATTGGGTTTATTGGCACAGTACGTGGTATTGGAGAGGCCCTGGCTCAGGCCGACCGCGCAGTTCAGGGAGATATCGCGGGCGTGACGCAAAGCCTGGGTGTAGCGTTTAACTCCACGTTCATTGCGCTGTTGATCAGCATTTTTCTGATGTTTCTCGTGCACCAGTTGCAGTTGATGCAGGAGCGTCTGGTGTTTGATACCGAGCATTATTGCGATCAACGTTTGATCCGCCATATGTACTCGGAGCACCACTAAGCCGTGGCTGGCGTGCCCATCATTATTGATCTTAATGACCTTGGCATCAGGATCAGTGCCGAGGGGCAGGTGCGCGCGCCGTCGATTGGGTTTGCAACGGTCATTGACGGTGAGGTAACGGCCAGTGGGGCGCAGGCGCTCGCCGGCTTCAAGCGGCATCCGCGCCGCACCTTCAATGACGCCTGGTCTCGATTGAGTACTGAACCAATGTCGCAAGCGCTTGGTCTGTCGCGAGCGGATTTGGCCGCGGCGCAGCTGCGTCATTGTCTGACTGAGGTTGCAGCGCAAGAGCGTGATGCCATTCTGATTGTGCCAGGTTTTTGGTCGCGCGAGTCGTTGTCGCTGACGCTCGGTATCTGTAAGGCCTGTGGGCTAAACGTGATTGGTTTGATCGATGCGGCGGCCGCCAACGTCACAGCACACTACGTCGATCAAGCGGCATTGCACATCGAATTGAACTTACACAGTGTCGGTGTGAGTCGGTTGCGCCAGAGTGAGCGCACGTCCGAGGTCGATAATGTCCGTGGCATTGAAGCGTGTGGCTGGCTCGCATTCATGGAACGCTGGTTGAAATTTTTTGCTGGTCAGTTTGTACGGCAGTGCCGGTTCGATCCGCTGCATGCGGCCGCCTCTGAGCAAGCACTGTTTGGTGCGATTCCGGCATGGTTACAACAAATCGATAAACACGATGAGGTTTTGTTGACACTGAGTTTCGCAGGGCGTGACTACACGGCAACGATCTCACGAATCGATGTCATCAATGCGGTTGCACCGTTGTATCAGCGAGTGGCGGATGCCGCGCGCGCATTACAAGGCGGTGCCGCAACACCGGCAATCCAGATGCGTGCGACAACCGCTGCGTTACCAGGATTTGCCGAGATGCTCGCTGTACGCACCGGCGGACGATATTTCGTTGTCGCAGACGATGCCGGAGTACGCCACATCGCAGCACAGTGGCAGTCACTTTCCCTATCTGCGACACAGGTCTTGCGCCAGATGCCGGTAGTGGTGCAGCAAACAGCAGAAGGTACCCTGGCGTCGGACAATCCAGCATTGCCAACACACGTCATCTGCCAGTCCAGAGCGTACAAGCTGCAAGCGCAAGCGCTGGTCGTCGGTAGTGGCGTCGAGACGCCACCGTCACGCTACCTGATGTTGGATACCAGTACTGCAGGCGTGTCAGGCATGCATTGTGAAATGCACACGACGGCCAACGAATGCGTACTCACCGATCGGTCGCGCTATGGCACGTTTCTGAATGGCAATCGTATCAGCGGCTCTGCGGCGTTACAGCCAGGGGATGTCGTGCGCGTCGGTACGCCGGGGGTCGAGTTACAGCTTATTCGTGAGGAGACAATCTGATGGCGCGGCGTAAACGTCGACTGCAAGCCGCCAATCTGTCGTTTTTGGACTGCATGAGTTGTGGTTTTGGTGCGGTGATTTTGTTTTTCATGATCATCAATGCCACCGTGCGCGAAGAAACGCCGCCAATCGATGCGCAGCAGATGAGCGAAGTGCGTCGAATCGAGCAAGAAATTCTTGAGGGCCGGCGCAATCTGGTCACATTGCGTAACTCACTCGATGAGGAGCGCGACAACAAAGTGGCATCAGAAGGCCAAACGGCAGAGTTGATTCGTCGCATTCGTGAAATCGAGGCGGAACTAGCCCTGGATGATGGCACCACCGTTGCGCGTCGCGAGAGCATCGAAAAATTGCGTGCTGATATCAAACAACTGGAAGAAGCCAAGCGCCGACTGGCTGCAGAGATCGACGATACCGGTCCCAGTGGCGATGACGTGCGTGCGCTCGCCGGCGATGGCACGCGTCAGTATTTGACGGGTCTGCGTTTGCGCGGCAAGCGCACGCTGATCCTGGTTGATGCCTCGGGCAGCATGCTGGATCGCACCGTTGTCGGTGTGATTCGTCGCAGGAACTTGCCGCTCGCAGATCAACTGCGTTCGGCCAAGTGGCGGCAGGTCGTCGCATCGGTTGATTGGGTCACGTCACAGCTGCAACCCGAAGCGCGTTTTCAGATTTATACCTTCGCTGAGGACACTGAGACGCTGGTGCCAGGTGCCGATGGGGCTTGGACGCGGGTTGACGATGGCGACACACTGGATGAAGCGGTTGTCCGACTGCGCGGCACAGCGCCAGGCGGGGGCACCAATTTATTCAAGGCTTTTCAGAAAATTCGCGGGCTTTCGCCACGTCCGGACAACATACTACTATTGGTAGACGGTTTGCCAACGCTTGGTGAAAATGTGCCCGCTCGCTCTGTCGTGTCTCCGCAGCAGCGCGTCAATTTGTTTGCACAGGCCATCCGCCAATTGCCAAGCGGTATTCCGGTCAATGTGTTGATGTACCCGATGGAAGGTGACTACATTGCACCGGTGGAATACTGGAAGCTCGCCTATCGCACGGGCGGCTCGTACATGAGCGTTAGCGACGACTGGCCGTAACAGGTTCACAACGATGGCAAGACGCAAACAACGTGAATCCGATGGCTTCAGCCTTTCATTTTTGGACTGCATCTGTTGTGGTTTTGGCGCGATTATTCTGTTGCTCGTATTGAGCAAAATTTATGATCCCTCAACCATCGAGATCGACCGCTCACAACTTGATTCGCTGTTGCAGCAGCTTGAAGAGACGCTGTTTGAAATACGTGGTGAGAGCGCCGAGATTCAAAGGGAACTGGTCGGTATTCGTGACGATAACGTCGCAGCGCAGGAATTATTACGACGCTTGCAGGGCGATTTTTCCGATTTGCTCGGGCAATTTGAAGCCAGTAATCAGGAGGCGTCCATTTCCAGTGATTCGGAGGGCTCCTTGCGATCGGCCCGCCAGCGATTAACTGAAGAAATGCGTCGTTTGCAATCGCGTTTGAATGAGCAGCAACCGGAGGCACCGATCGGTGGCATTCCGGTCGATAGCGAGTACATCATATTCATTATCGATACGTCAGGCAGCATGCAGCAGTTTAGTTGGCGGTTGGTGCAACGCAAGATTGATGAGGTTCTGAATCTGTATCCTCAGGTTAAGGGCGTACAGGTGATGAATGATAATGGTGCCTATCTGTTTGGTTCCTTTGCACGCAGATGGATGAGCGACTCACCGCAATTACGCCGGTCGATCCGCACCGCACTGCAAAGCTGGAACGCCTTTAGTGACTCTAATCCGGTGCAGGGAATTGATGCGGCGATCCGCACGTTCTGGGCGCCAGACAAGAAAATTAGCTTGTATGTGTTCGGCGATGAATTCACCGGTAGATCCGTGGAAAATGTTGCCGACGCGGTCGATCGGATTAACCGGCCTGATGAAACCGGCAGGCCGCGTGTGCGCATTCATGCCATTGGTTTTCCGCTGTTGTTCAATCAGCCCGGGCGTATCCAACGCTCGACTGAGCAGTTCGCTGCGCTGATGCGTGAGCTATGTCGTCGCAATGGTGGCACCTTTGTCGCACTGACTGATCGCAATTAGGCGCCGTCATAATTCGCCACATTTGATCGCAACAATTTCATGCTTGCCCACGTGAGTGTCGTGTTTATGCGTTGAACTAACAACGTCAAAAACACGGCCGCCATGGCCACGAGGAGAAACATCATGAAAAAGCACATCATTGCATCGACCGTTGCGTTGACACTGGCGGGTGTTGGCCTGGCGAACACCGCTGCCGCCGATGCTTCGAAATCCGAGGCGGCCGGCGCTGGCACCGGTGTTGTTATTGGTGCTGTAGCCGGTGGTCCCCCAGGGGCGATTATTGGCGCGGCTATCGGTGCCTGGATCGGCGATAAGTTCCATCGCGATAGGGAGACAATCGATGCACTGGATGCCAAGGTTGACTCGCGTGAGTCGGATATTCGGGCATTATCGAGTGAGTTGATTGCCCAACAGAGCGATAGTGATCGACTGCGACAGGAGTTGGCATTGGTTGACTCCAGCGGCGTGCGAGAGCTACATGCGGTGCTCGAACGCGGTTTGACGTTTACCGTCACCTACCGTACCGATGATGCAACGCTGCCGATTGAAGTCGAGCAGCGACTGGCAGGCATCGCGTCTTTGTTGGCAGTAACGCCCGGTTTGCAAGTCACCGTAGACGGTTTCGCAGATCCGCGCGGCACGGCTAGCTACAACGAGGCGTTGTCACAAATGCGCGCTGGCAATATCAAGGCATTGTTGGTCAAGTCGGGCGTTGCGGCCGAACAGGTGGTGGCAACCGGGTATGGCGAGTCTCAGGCGCTGGTGGGTCAGGTTAGTGATCCGGATCAACTAGCCCTCGAGCGAAAGGTACATGTCACCTTCCAGCTGGACAATCAGGTCGGTGTCGCGTCACTGGACCCGTGAGTGTTGCCCGACAGGGACGCTGCTCGATATCATCGCAGTAGCTGACAAGGGGCGCTGTTGATCAGCGCCCCTTTTTTAATGGAGATACCCGATGGATTTATCCTCACAGGCACTGAGAAGTCGGCAGTGCGAGCCTTGCGAGGGTGGCGTAGATCCGATGTCGCAGGCTGAATCGGAGAAGTTCCTCGGCGCGTTACACACGGACTGGCAGCTCATCAATGAGGGCACCGGTTTGCGCCGTGCGGTTGCCTTCGCCGGGTGGAACCGGGCGTTGTCGTTCACCAATGCAGTTGCCTGGATCGCGAATACCGAGGGCCATCATCCCCTGATTGAATTGAGTTATGGGCGCTGCGTTATCACATGGACGACCAACGCTATCAGTGGTTTGTCCATCAATGATTTTGTTTGTGCTGCCAAGACGGATTATCTGCTGGAGTCGGTGTGAGTGGTGAGGTCAGAACCTGTTTGTGGTTCCATGATGCTGCAGAGCAAGCAGCCCGCTGGTACGTGTCATTGTTGCCCAATAGCTTTATCGAAGGCGTCTTCGACGGTGAGTCGGGCAAGCCGGCTGCGGCGATAGAATTCACGCTATCCGGTGCACCGTTCACCGCACTGAATGGTGCACCGTCGCATGCGTTTACGCCTGCAACATCGATCAGCGTGACGACTATTAATCAGCAGCAAACCGATCAACTGTGGGAGGCACTGACGACTGCAGGCGGTCAGGCAGGGGAGTGTGGCTGGCTGGTAGATCGCTATGGTTTGTCTTGGCAAGTCGTGCCTGCGGTGCTGCACACTCTGCTTGCTTCAAAGGACAAAGCGGCGGCAGCACGCGCGCATGCGGCGATGCTAGGCATGAGCAAGATTGACATCGGCAGGCTCCAGAGCGCTTTTGATAATAATTGAGTCCTTGAAGCTGGGCATCAATGGCTCTGGGCTATGGATTCCGAAGCCCTGAATATAATCAACCCCCATTTCGCGAATGACTGCTAGGATTTCCTCATTCTCGACGTATTCAGCAACGGCTTTGAGGCCCAGTGAGTGCGCGATATCGATAATCGACTGAACGATCACTTGATCTGTACCCTGCTTGACGACATCGCGGATGAATTGACCGTCGATCTTTAGATGATCCACCGGTAAGCGTTTCAGGTGGGCGAATGACGACAGACCGGTACCAAAGTCATCCAGTGCAAATTTACAACCCAAGTCGTGCAGCACCCCCATCAGTCTGATCGCTTCTCCGATATTGCCGATGACCGCCGTTTCTGTGATCTCGAAGTTGATCAAACCTGGCTCGACGGGAGAGTTTTCCATCGTGTCGATCAACATCTGTACGAATTGTCTGTCGCCAATACTGGAGCCAGACAGATTGATCCAGTATTGGCGTTGGTTGGCATCGAACGCGTCGTGCACATAAATCGTCTTGATCACATTTTGCACGACCCACTCATCGATACGTGTGGCCAGTCCGTAACGTTCGGCTGCGGGCAGGAACTGATTCGGTCCAATAAACTGGCGTCGCTCGCGATCACGTAGACGCAGTAGCACTTCAATTTGTTCAGGACCGTCATTGACACCATCGGCCGGAACGATAGCCTGACCATACAGCACGAAACCATTGTTCTTGATAGCGGAGTCGATACGTTTGGCCCAACGTACTTCTCCGCGGTGGTGTTCGATATAGGAGTCATCGCTGGTGACCAGATGAACGCGATTGCGTCCTTGTGATTTGGCCGTGTAGCAGGCGGCATCGACTTTTTGTTTGTGCTCTTGCAAGGTGCCGCTGTTAGCATCCATAACGATCAGACCGATACTTGCGCCGATACCGTGAATCTCGCCCTCATAGGCAAACTGCTGCTCGTCAATGGCAATGCGAATTTTCTCGGCAATGCGCTGCGCTTCACTTTCGTGGCGAGAGTAGAGCAGAACAGCAAACTCATCGCCGCCCAGGCGCGCAACGGTATCGGTATCCGAGGCTTGTCCCTTGATCAGATCTGCGACGAGCTGCAATAGCGCATCACCGGCAGAGTGACCGGAAGTATCGTTGACAATCTTGAAACGGTCGAGATCGATGTATAACAGATAGTCTGTGGCATGACCGATTCGTGACTGCCGGTAGGCGCTCTCCAGTACCTTGTTGAATGAGCGTCGATTGGCCAATCCGGTAAGTGGGTCGGTATCGGCCATCGCTTGCAATGCTGCAGTTCTTGCCTGCACGCGCTCTTCCAAGAGGTTACGCTCGCGAGCCAATGCGCGCGTCGCGCGACCACGCTCGGCATTGCTGGCGAGTAATACCAGTGAAGTACTGAGAACCACGGCGCCATACAGCTGCACCAGCAAGAAATCTCGCTCTGTGTTGGCACCCAATGAGCCGAGCTCGAGCATCATGGTTGTGGTGATCATGATTGGCAACAGTGCAAGACACATGCGCGATTGCGCCTTGAAGGCCAGCCATGCGCAATAGGGCATGGTTAGCAAGACGGTGAGGTAGTTCAGGTATTTGGCCGGGGCCAATTGATGGGTGGTGAAAAGCAAAACCAGTATCGCGCCAAACCCGGCGATCGGGAGTACAGGTTCGTCACGCCAATGCCATGGTTTACCCTCTTGGTGCCAGGAGAGCAGTGCGACCATGAGCGGCATCATCAATATGACACCGGTCAAATCTGATAATAGCCAGCGCTGCCAGATATCAAACGACACGCCAGCCGAGAATCCGTTATAGATCGAAACAGCGGGTGCACCCGCAGTGGCAGCAATCATGCTGAGCAATGGTGCGGTCAAAAAAATTAACAGAAGTGTCTGACGAAGTGACGCGAATGGTTGTAGCGTGCCACCGAATCGCCGGTAAGCGCTGGCGGCAATGACACTACCCAGTGCGTTGGCCGCCGAGGTTACCAATATGAGGTCTGTTGTTCCGAGTGCCCCGATATTTTGCATCAATAGTGAATACAAAAAATGGCCAACGTAAACCGCCACAGCGCCTCGCAGGCCATACCGCAGCACGGCCCAGAAGCTGACTCCGGCTGCGGGCCAGATCGCCGCAATGGTCTGCCCTGCCAGGCCAAATGCATAAGAAAACCAAATCACACAGAAGATTGCGACTGTCAGTGCGCCGACGGCAAACCAGTCCCGCGGCCGGTAGGGAATCGGTGCGTTGTCATCGACTTCGGGCATAAGCGGTATCACACAGACGGAATCACAGTGTTAGCGGCCAAATTGGCCAGTGATTTAGTCAGTTGACAAGCGGTTAACGGCGATCGTACTTGGCGCGCTGCGGTAGAGCCGTTACGCTTTAATTTTGTCAAACAACAGGCGGAGAGCGAGCATGCGGCCGACACACCGACTGGCACATTTGATCGCATTCGTCGGCCTCAGTGGGCTGACCCTGATAGCGGAAGCGCAGAATGTCGTCGCCCTGACCAAAGGGCTACAGCAACACGACGGGTTGATCACGCTGTTCGCAAGCCCACAATCAGATCGCGTGCTCGCATTGTTCCCATCGCCGGATACCGAAGGGCAAATTGGCACTTATATTTACGCCAGTCGTTTGCGTTCTGGACTTGGCTCCAATCCGGTCGGACTGGATCGGGGTGCAGGCGATTTCGGCCAATTGATCGGTGTCGCCCGCCGCGGCAATAGCATTGTCATGACCGCACTCAATACCGATTATCGCGCCTCGAGCGACAGTCTGGATGAGCGCGTTGCCGTGGACGAATCGTTCGCCAGATCGGTCCTGTGGCGGTCGGAGATTCTTGCCACTGCCGACGACGGAGAGTTGTTGGTCGATTTGTCCACATTTTTGATACGCGATCAGCTGGGCATTGCCGCGCAACTGGCGCGGCGCGGGCAGGGCACGTTCGGTCTGGACAGCAAGCGTAGTTATGTGGCGTCCGAGCAATGGGCGTTCCCGGATAATGTCGAGATGGAGGCGGTGCTGACATTCAGCTCAGCAGGCGAAGGAGATGAGGTCCAGCAAACAGCGCCGGATGCGCGCTCAGTGAGTGTGACGCTGCACCATTCGCTGGTGCGTTTACCCGACGAGGGTTATGTGACACGGGAGGCCGATCCACGCACCGCTGCCATCGACATTCAGTATTACGATTTCGCGCAACCGTTAGCCGCCTCATTGACGCAACGTTTGGCAAGGCGTTTTCGACTACAGAAAACAACGCCGGGGACTGCCCCCAGTCCGGTCGTTAAACCGATTGTTTTCTACATCGATCGTGGCGCGCCCGAACCACTTCGCTCGGCGCTGCTCGAGGGAGCGCAATGGTGGGCGGAAGCATTCGAAGCGGCTGGATTTGAAGGCGGCTACGAAGCGCGCTTGTTGCCCGAGGGCGCGCACCCGTTGGATATCCGTTACAACGTGGTGCAGTGGGTGCATCGGCAAACACGCGGCTGGTCATATGGTGGCGGCGTAGCCGATCCTCGCACAGGCGAAATGTTGAAGGGGCATGTCATTCTTGGCAGCCAGCGTGTCCGGCAGGACCGGATGATCTTTGAAGGGCTGGCAGGCCGGGCCGGCACAGGAAGCGGTAGCGCCGATGATCCGTTACAGATTTCATTGGCACGAATCCGGCAATTGTCTGCGCATGAAATCGGACATGCTTTGGGCTTCAATCACAACATGGCTGCCAGTACAAATCAGCGCGCGTCGGTAATGGACTATCCTGCACCGTTAGTGACGCGTGCCGACAATGGTCTGGACTTCAGTCAGGCTTACGGCGTGGGTGTGGGTGCCTGGGATCGCTTCACTGTGGCATGGCTATACAGCGAGTTTGATTCACAAACCGATACACCTGCAGCACTGAGGCAAATGGTTGCTGCCGCGTACGATAGCGGTTTACGCTTTGTTGCCGATCAACATTCACGACCGCTATCCGCGGCGCATCCGTTTGGTAGCCTTTGGGACAACGGAGAGGATCCGATCGCCAGTCTTAACAATGTGCTGGCAGTGCGTGAGTTCGCCTTACGTAATTTTGGCCTGGACCGCATCGCCGATCAGCAGAGCGTGTCGGATCTGCAGACCGTTTTCGCACCGATCTATCTGTATCATCGGTACCAGACGTTGGCGGCAACTAAATTGATCGGCGGATTTGAATTCGACTATGCGCTTGCAGGCAGCGAGACGGAGGGTGTGCTCGCGGTTGATGACGCGCGTCAACGATTGGCATTGTCCACGGTACTGACCACACTGACACCTGGGGTATTGGCCATCCCACAGCGTATTCAGGCGCTGATGATGCCGCCATTGGATGCCTGGGAACCCGTGTCTGGACGCGAACGGATTAAGACTCAGGTGGCGCCGATATTCGACCCACAGCATGCGGCGGCAGCGGGTGCGGCATTGACGCTGCAGGGCTTGTTGAACCCCCAGCGGTTAGGGCGTCTGGCCTTGGCGAGAAGCGGCGACAGTCGCAGATTGAGCGTGACGCAGTTGCTGCGCCAAACGGTTGCAGTGGTATTCGATGGCAACGTATCACCCGGTGCCGATGCGCTGATTCAGCAAGCTGTGCAACAGCAGCTGATACATCACTTAATTGGATTGGATGGCAATGCCGCTGCGACGTTGGAAGTGCGAGCCGCCGCGCGTGCCAGTTTGATGGACATCTCCGCGCAGTTGCGCAGTCGCTCGCGAGCGGCACAGTCGGTGTCAGTGCGCGGATGGTTGGCTCGGCAGATCGACCAATATCTGGAAAGTGGTCAACTACCGGATGCGCTGCGCAGTGCCGCGGCGACTATTCCGCCTGGCAGCCCAATTGGTGCCGATAGTTGTTGGCATTGTGACAGCGCCATTGTGTTGCAACAGTACCAATGAGCGTTGTGGCTTAGCGTGCCAGTGCACCATGGCACACGTACTTGATTTCTAGATATTCGTCTAGCCCGTAGTGGCTGCCCTCGCGGCCAACGCCCGATTCTTTGATGCCACCAAACGGTGCCATTTCATTGGAGATCATTGTTTCGTTGATGCCGACGATTCCGAATTCCAGTGCCTCTGAGACGCGCCACGCGCGCGCTATGTTTTCGGTATAGAAGTAACTGGCCAGTCCATAGTCAGTCTGGTTGGCTAACTCTATCGCTTGAGACTCACCTTTAAATCGATAAATTGGTGCCACCGGTCCGAAAATTTCTTCATTGAATACGCGCATGCTTGGGTCAACGTCTGTCAGTACGGTTGGTGAGATGACACGCGGGTTATCGGTGCTGCGTGTACCGCCTGTTGTAATTTTGGCGCCGTTGGCCGTCGCATTGTCGATCAGGCTCATGACATCTGCAGCGGCACTCTCTTCGATCAATGGTCCAAGCGAGAGCTTAGCAGCGGCTTTGGTCAGTTGGTCGACGAACGCATCGTGAATGCTGTCCTGCACCAGAATGCGATTGCTGCAGACACAGGTCTGGCCGGCGTTACGAAATTTGCTCGCCACAGCGCCGGCAACCGCAAGTTCCAAATCAGCATCATCGAACACGATGAACGGCGCATTACCGCCCAATTCCATCGACGTGCGTTTCATCGTCTGTGCACACTGTCTCGTGAGAAATTTGCCGACCTTGGTGGAGCCTGTGAACGTCAGTTTTCGCACCTGCGGGCTTTGCGTCAGGACCTCGCCAATCGCCTCGGTATGTCCACACAAAATGTTAATCACACCTGGCGGGATACCAGCGCGTACGGCTAGCTCGCCCAGCGCCAATGCCGATAACGGCGTCTCGTTAGCAGGCTTACAGACGACGGTACAACCCGCTGCCAGTGCCGGCGCTATCTTTCGCGCGAGCATGGCATTGGGGAAGTTCCATGGGGTTATGCACGCGACCACACCGACTGGCTGTTTGAGCGTTATGACGCGCTTATCGTCAGAGGGTGGCGCAATCGTATCGCCGCGCACTCGTTTGGCCTCTTCAGCAAACCACTCTATGTAGCTATTGCCGTAGGCAACTTCACCGCGCGCTTCGGCTAGTGGTTTTCCCTGCTCAGCCGTGACGATGGTGGCCAGATCTTCTGCGTGCAGTACGCACAGACTATGCCAGTCACGTAGCAGTTGACTGCGTTGTTTAGCCGGGACAGTACGCCACGTTTCAAAGGCGTCTTGTGCAGCATCAATCGCCTGCTGCGTTTCGAGTGTGTCGCAGCAGGCAACCGCCGCGATCGATTGCCCTGAAGCAGGGCCCAGGACATCAATTTTCGCGTTGTCAATGGCGTCGACCCAGTGGTTGTTAATGAGTGCCTGAGTCTTCAGCAGCGTCGCATCGTCCAGTTGCAGCATGATTGCGTCTCGTGACCGTTACCCGACTAATGGTACGCTGCCGCTCGACCGTGCACACGAACCGGTGCACACTCTGACGCGATGCGCTGGGTTTCGGGGGGAACAATGGCATCAGAAAATCTCTTGCTGACACTGTCTACGTGCGTGATCTTTATGGCGCTGGTTGCCTGGATCAGCTATCTCAAAGCACGCGATGAGGTCAGTACCAAGGACGGCTATTTCCTCGCAGGCCGCGGGTTAACCGGCGTGTTCATCGCCGGTTCCATGCTGTTGACCAATTTGTCTGCCGAGCAGCTCATCGGCCTGAATGGCTCAGCCTACAGCGCCAACATGAGCAGTATGGCGTGGGAGGTGACAGCGGCGTTTGCCACGATCTGCATGGCATTGGTTTTCCTGCCCAAGTACCTGGCCGGTGCATTCACAACGCTGCCACAGTTTTTGAGTGACCGATTTGACGACGACGTACGCAGGATGACCGTCGTTTTGTTTATGGTGGGCTACGGGCTTGTGACCATCCCTTCCGTCTTGTATTCGGGATCGATCGCGGTGATGCGGTTGTTTGATGTGCCGCAAATGCTCAATGTCGATACCAGTACGGCATTGATTGTGACGGTGTTGACGATTGGTATTGTCGGCGCGATCTACGCGGTGTTCGGTGGTCTGAAAGCGGTGGCGGTCTCGGATACGCTCAATGGTGCCGGTCTTTTGATCATCGGTATTCTGGTGCCGGTACTGGGGCTCATGGCACTCGGCGACGGCAGTTTTAGCGCTGGATTGAAGACCATCACAACAACCCAAACGCAAAAGCTCAACGCCATCGGTGCGCCGAGCGATCCGACGCCGTTTGCCACCTTGTTCACCGGTATGTTGTTTGCCAACTTGTTTTATTGGTGCACCAACCAGTATGTCATCCAGCGCACGCTGGGCGCCGCCTCTCTGGCGGAAGGGCAGAAAGGTGTCTTGCTGTCCGGCTTTTTCAAGGTGATGGTGCCGTTCATGATGATGATCCCGGGTGTCATTGCGTTTCATCTGTATGGACCGGGTTTGACGCCAATTGATCTGGCATTTCCGCAGCTGATACGTGATGTGCTGCCCGTTTGGCTGTCCGGGTTTTTTCTTGCCGTGTTGCTGGGCGCGGTATTCAGTTCGTTCAATTCTCTGTTGAACTCGGCGGCGACGCTGTTCTGTCTGGATGTCTACGGACCGATGAAAAAACAGCCGATCAGTGATGCACAAATGGTGCGTGTTGCCAAAGTCGCCAGTGTGGTGATTGCGCTGTTTTCATTCATGGTCGCACCGCTATTGCAATATGCTCCGGAAGGTCTTTGGCAGGTTATTCGAATCTTCACCGGCTTCTACAACATTCCAGTGATCGCCATTGTGCTGGTAGGTCTGTTCACGCGTAGAGTGCCGGCAATCGGTGCAAAGATTGCAATCGTCTTCCATGTGATCGCCTATGGTCTGGCGAGATTCGTTTTGCGGGAGCCGCTGGACGAATTGGCGAACGCCATCAGCGGTGGTGATGCAGGTCTGCATTTTTTGCATCTCTACGCTATTTTGTTTGCGCTGGAGGTTGGCATCATGCTGGCAGCAGCAGCCTATAAGCCTATGGCGAGCGGCTGGGAGTATACGCCGCGCAGCAAGGTCGACATGACCCCATGGCGCTGGGCAGTGCCTGTTTCCATTTTGTTGTTTTCCTCGATTGCCGTGCTTTATTTGATTTTTTCGCCGGTCGGTCTGGTCGATGGCGGCAATGGTTGGTTTTGGCCCAGTGTTGCAGCATTGTCTGTCTCGAATGCTTTGATTTTCTGGCGTTATCGCTAAACGTTGTGCAACTGCAACATGCAAAAGCGAGAATACAAACGTTTGCATTTTCGCTATAACGGGCGTAAAACGACGATGACGGGGGGCGGGGCGCCATCGTGGTTGTTCCTGCCAACAAACATTGTTGAGCAACTCTAAGGAGCAAAAGATGCGTGCATTGAAGGGATCCGCCTTCTTGCTGGCCACTGCGTTTGCATTGGCGACACCGGCACCGGTGCAGGCGCAGGGCAAGGCGCTGGAAGAGATTATTGTTACCGCACAAAAACGTGAAGAAAACGTCAGTGACGTGCCGGTAGCGATCACTGTGTTGAGCGAGAGCCAGATTGAGGCAAGCTACTCTCGCAACATTGAGGACTTGCAGGCACTGATTCCATCGGTGTCGTTCAGAACCGGCAACACAACGCGTAACAGTGCATTGACGGTGCGAGGTATCGGTACGATTTCTTTCAGTATCGGTGCTGAACCGAGTGTGTCAACCGTGGTTGATGGCGTCGTCTTGGGGCGTTCGGGTCAGGCATTTGCTGATCTATACGATCTCGAGCGGGTTGAGGTGCTGCGTGGCCCGCAGGGCACGCTGTTTGGTAAAAACGCCTCAGCCGGTGTTGTGAACATAACCACTAAGCGTCCGACCGACGAATTCGAAGGGCAGGTTTCAGCGACGCTGTTTCAGGACAACGAGTACATCACGCGTGGTCGAATTTCCGGTGCTATCGCCGGTCGTGACGATTTGCGAGGCAGTCTGACCGTGGTCAAGAGCCAGTTTGACGGCTATATCCAGAACGTATTCAACAACGAAACGGTGAATGGATACGACAAGCAAGGCGTGCGCGCAATGCTCGACTATGATGTGAGCCCGGACACCAACGTGTTGTTCATTTTTGAAGACTATGACGCGGACAATGATTGCTGTGCGGACCTGGAAGCGCGACCCAGTGGCCGCAATCCTGCTTCGGAAGCGGTTCCAAGTGGTAATGGTCTGGATCTGGATCAGCGCTTTGTCGATCATGACTTCGAAACGCGGACACTGGATTCGTTCACCGGTGCGTCGTTGCAGATCAATTCAAACATCTTCAATGATCACACGCTGACGTCGATCACGGCCTATCGATCCTGGGACAATACCGAGTTCCGCGAAGGAGACTTCACCTCTATCGCCGGTGACAGCACCGATCCGGTATTTGGTGTGCCTTTCCAGCTGCATGATATTGGCCCGCAGCAGTGGCGCCAGTTTTCGCAAGAGCTGCGTATTGCCTCACCGGTTGGTGAGACGTTCGAATACCAGGCGGGCTTTTTCTACTGGAACATCGACTCGGAGCGCAACTTCACGCGTGAGGCGAGCTGTCAGAACAACAATGGCCAGTTAAATGCTGCAATCGCCAATCACCTCGAGTTCACACTGGGACAGGCGAACACGCAAGCAGATGTGGATGCGTTTATTGCGGCCAACAATATCACCTGTAATGCTAATGACATTGTGTCGGCGACCGGTTTCATGGATACCGAGTTCACCAACTGGGCGGTATTCGGTCAGGGAACCTGGAACGTCAGTGACCGTATCCGGCTGTTGTTCGGTTTGCGTTATACCGATGATCAAGTCACCTTTAACCACAACCGCCGCAACAACGACATCTATGGTCGTCGGGGTGTCGGTGTAAGGCCACGATTCTCCGATGGTAACAATCAGTTTGATACCAATTTCTCTGGTACGACTGATGAGACTGATTTGTCTGGAAAATTTGGTGTCCAGTTTGATGTGAATGACGCCATCATGGTGTACGGCACATTTTCGCAAGGCTACAAAGGACCTGCATTCAACGTGTTCTACAACATGGACGATGACGACCTGGAGGCATTGGATCCAGAGACGTCTGAGAGCTTCGAAGTCGGCGCCAAGTTTTCCGGTAGTTGGGGTGTTGCAAGTCTGGCCGCGTATTCCACTGAGATTAAGGACTTTCAGGCGAATGACTTTGATCCATCAGATGGTACGACGGTGACGGGTTTCACCAACGGTGGTGATGTCGACACTAGCGGCTTCGAATTGGATATATTGGCTAACATCACTGATCAGTTTTTCATCAGCGGTGGTTTTGCAATTAACGAAGCTGAAACTGCGGATAGCCGCTCGTTCGATATTCCGTTTTCTCCTGATACAAACTACTCGCTGGGAGCGCAGTACGATATCCCGCTCGCCAGTGGTTCCCGTATCCAGATAAACGGGAGTTACGTGTATACCGATGAGCAGTTGTCGGGCAACATCGGCCAATCGGCCGAGAGCATGAACCCCGAAGTCGTGTTGCCGGACTACGCGATTTTGAACGCCAGTATTGGCTATTACACTGAGAATGATCGTCTTGGCGTCACGCTGATTGGCAAAAACCTCACCGATGAGTCGTACGCAACGACCTACTCCGGTGATGGTTTCCGCTATCAGATTCCGCGTAACGCAGATCGATACTTCGGATTGAATTTCACGCTCAATTTCAACTGATCGATTCGGCGTAAACCGCGAAGCGGGCGGTGGTGCTAACCATCGCCCGCTTTTTTTAGGTGACCGCAACCGTCGGTCTTGCACCGATTCTTGCGCGTGGTACGTAGCGGTCTACTACCTTGGGGATGAGTAGCCAGGTCAGTGCGACGGTTGTTAACGAGGAAACCGGCATCACAATGTCCCAGAACGCGGCGACACTTTCGAAGCTGCCGGTGAATTGGGGAATGGTGCGATACGCGATTTGCGCAGCACCTGCCATGACCAGACCGTAATAGGCCCAGACCATGCAATGGGCGTGCACCGTGTACCAGATGCGCTTGCGTGTGCGGATCGCCTGCGAAATCGCGAACAGCGCCGGCAACAAAGTGGCCAGACTGATGATGGCAAATAGGTGGAACAGGTTGAATCGACCCATGCCATAAATGGTTAGCGCCGAGGTATTGAGCGCCAGCATTACGAGTACGAATGAGGCCCCCAATAGCCGATGGAACCAACCGCGCTTGCGCGAAACGAACAAAATGGGTCCGGTCACCAGCGCATACAGTGCACAGATGAAGTGCA
>JBCCZN010000012.1:0-25828 GCA_039187375.1 Pseudomonadota bacterium | reverse complement strand
TAGGCCCAGACCATGCAATGGGCGTGCACCGTGTACCAGATGCGCTTACGCGTGCGGATCGCCTGCGAAATCGCGAACAGCGCCGGCAACAGTGTGGCGAGACTGATGATTGCAAATAAGTGGAACAAGTTAAATCGACCCATGCCATAAATGGTTAGCGCCGAGGTATTAAGCGCCAGCATTACGAATACGAATGAGGCCCCCAAAAGCCGGTGGAACCAACCGCGCTTGCGTGAAATGAACAAAATCGGTCCGGTTACCAGCGCATACAGTGCACAGATGAAGTGCATCATGCCGGCATTTGAATGAACCCAGGCCTCCAGTGATGTCAGCTCTTCCCACATGATCGCACCTACTGCATTTTGATCGTCATCTGAACCGGTTCGCTCTCAACGTCGAAGGTGACGTCTTGCCACTTTGACCGGCCCATTCTGGGTGGGGGGTTATTGGACGAACCCCATTTTTCAGTTGGTGCGCCGAAGAAGTTGAAGTCCATTTTGCCGTTGCGATTGGCATCATGCAGCACGGTGACGCCGTAAGTGCCAGGCGCGACATCCTCCCAGGTATGGCTAACGCCATCCGGATCCGGCGTTAGCATTGCGTTATCGCATTCGAATGTCTCCCAGCCTCGTTCGTCGCACAGGCCGACGTAGACGACGCCATCAGAGTTTGGTAATCCCTCCAACGTAACGGTCACAGTGGTTACTGGCGTGTTGGCACCCGCGACACCTAACAGCGCCATAAACAAGACCATTGCGATTGATCGGTACATCGTTGCATCTCCATCTGGCAGCCAGTGCCGGTGCGCTGGCTAATTACGATGGGCTCACTGTAGACGGTCAGCGTGCGAGCGCAGTAGTGACGAATGTCATTAATGCAACAGGACTATTGTTCAACCTGCCCGGTCGAATCGCGAACGGTTAGTGTCGGCGCCGGGACTGAAACTCTCGACGGTGTCTCGCCCGAGCCAAGGCGCTGCAAGTAGGTCACGCTGGCGCGTCCCAGCTCAAACATCGGCCAGTGCACCGTGGTAAGCGCCGGGTTGCTGATCGCCGCCACCGCAACATCATCATGTCCCGCAATCGAAATGTCTTCGGGCACCCGCACACCAGCTTGCCCAAGCGCATGCATCATGCCCAATGCACACAGATCGTTCCACGCGAACACGGCCGTCGGTCTGGGTTCCAGTCTCAGTACGCGCCGTGCCAACACAACGGCATGCTCCAATTGGCCACTGAATCGTAGTAGCAATTCATCGCCATGTGGCAGGAAATTGGCTGCCATCACACTGCGATAGCCTTCGTATTTCGCGGCGGCAGCAGGCCCTGGACCTTTGACGAAGGCAATGCGTCGATGACCCAGTGCGATCAGGTGCTCGACCATTGCACGGGTACCCGCTTCGCGATCGCAACACACATGATGTTCTGTGTCGTCACGATTGACATGCACGATTGGCACGGATGACGACACGCTTTGGTAGAACTTTCGACTGCATCGTGACGCGGGCGCAATAATGCCATCGACTTTCATTTCGACGAACAGTCGAATCGCCGCTTGCTCCACTTGTCGATTGCCGTCGGTATTGCGAATCAGCACGTTGAGCCCGTGCTGCTTCGCTTCTGTATCAATGCCGCGCGATAAGTCAGCGAAAAACGGGTTGGTCAAATCCGGAATCACAAGCCCGATGAGATGACTGCGCTGCGTCACGAGGGTACGTGCAGCCTGATTCGGCACGTAGTCCATGTCTTTGGCGATCGCGACAATTTTCTCACGCGTCTTCTGACGCACCCGCTCGCTGCCCTGTAGTGCTCGGGTCACCGTTGAGGGGTCGACACCGGCAGCTCGAGCCACATCCTTGATGGTGACGCGTCGCGGTATAGCGGCGGGTGAGCGTTCGGTCATTCGGGTTTTGTATCCTGCGGCGTTGGCAGCGGTTTCATGCTCACTATGCGGTGCGGCGCACACAAATACAAACGTTTGTATTTTGTCATCACTGCCTCTACGATTGAGCTCTGGGCAGTTAGCGTGCGATGGGGCGCGGACATGACGGAAGAGTATAAGCCACGATTGCGCTTCTTCGAACAATCGCCAGGGCAACAGCATATCCAGGCTGCCGATCAGTATCTGTATGCTAATGAGCCGCCGCGCTGGCGCATCGGTATTATTGGCACCGGTACGATCGGCCAGGAACACATGCGTGTCACACGGCTACTGGGTCGCGCCAGCATTGGCGGTATTTTTGATGCCCAGCCGCATAGCATGCTGGTCGCAATGGCCAACGATCCGCGTGGCGAGCAACCACCGCCGGACCAATGGGCATCGCTCGATGAGGCGTGCAATGCCGACAACGTCGATGCGTATTTTATTTGCACACCGAACGACACGCATTTCCAGGTGTTGCAACGTGTGATGCAGACTGGCAAGCCAATCTTCGTCGAGAAGCCAATGGCGACGACGCTTGCCGACGCGGCCGCGATGTATCGCGCGGTGTCCAGCTACGATGCATTTGTGCAGATTGGATTGCAATATCGCTACAAGGCGCCGTATGTCGAGGCACGTCACGAGGTGCTTGAGCGCCGTGTGCTAGGTGATGTTCGCACGGTCAGTGTTTGCGAATACCGGCCGCCGTTTCTGGACAAGGTCGATCAATGGAACAAATTCACAGTGCACTCTGGCGGCACGCTGGTTGAAAAATGCTGCCACTATTTCGACTTGATGAACCTGTTTGCTGGTGCATCAGCGACGCGCGTCTACGCCAGTGCCGGCCAGGCACTGAACTTCACGCAATTTGAGCATACCGACAGGGTGTCTGATATCGATGACCATGCGTTTGTCATCGTTGACTACGCCAATGGCGTGCGCGCAAATTTTGCGCTGAACATGTTTTCGCCGACGTTTTTTGAGGAGTTGATTCTCACTGGAGAGGGTGGGCGGCTGACAGCCACCGAGACGTTTGATTTTTATCAGCATGAACAAGCTCATTCGCGTGTGTCGATTGAGCGACCGGAGCCGCACGCTAGCCGTGCGATTGATGTGAGCTATCCGAAACTCATTGATCAAAGCGGCCACCATGGCGCGACCTATTTTGAGCACGAGGCGTTTTATCACTCGCTTGAAGGTCGGCCAGCAGCGTGCGCCACGCCGCTGGAAGGTTTGTGGTCGGTCATTGTGGCGAGCGCAGCGCAGATCTCTGCGTTGCGCGGCACTGCTGTGGACATTGAAGAGCTGCTTCACGACGAATCACTGACCGAGGTATTGAAACCATGACCCTGAGTCTTTCTTATAACAGTCCGATGCCCCAGGTTGGACTCGGTCTTTGGAAAATTGCGCCTACCGATACAGCACAGATGGTCTACGACGCCATTGAAGCGGGCTATCGTCACATTGACAGCGCGGCCGACTATGCCAATGAGCGCGAAGCTGGCGAAGGTATTCAGCGAGCGATCAATGACGGATTGTGCACACGCGAAGAGCTTTGGATTACCTCCAAGCTCTGGAACACATTCCACGCACCCGAGCACGTGCCAGAGGGTCTTGATAAGACGCTCAGCGACCTGAAGCTGGAGTATCTCGACCTGTACCTGATTCACTTCCCGATTGCCATGCAGTACGTGCCAATTGATCAGCTCTATCCGCCGGAGTGGTTACCCAATCCGGATGCGTCCGATGCGCGCATGATGCCGGCCAAGGTGCCGCTGCACGCCACCTGGGCTGCCATGGAGCAACTGATTGACACGGGTAAGGTCAAGCGAATCGGTGTGTGCAATTACAACACCGTGTTGTTACATGACTTGATGAGTTATGCGACCGTGCAGCCGGCGATGCTGCAGGTAGAGTCTCATCCGTATCTGACCCAGGCGCCACTGCGTCGGGTCGCCGATGCCTATGACATTCCAGTAACCGCGTTCTCACCGTTGGGTGCATTGTCGTATGTCGAGCTCGATATGGCGGGCGAGCGGGACACAGTGCTGAGTGATGCGGGTGTACTGGCTGCTGCTGAGCGCCTAGGCCGCACGCCGGCACAGGTTGTGCTGCGTTGGGGTATCCAGCGGGGCACCGCCGTGATTCCCAAGACGTCGCGCAAGGCTCGACTGGCGGAGAACATCGATGTATTCGATTTTGAACTGTCAGAGCAGGAGATGGCGGCGATCAGCGCGTTGAATCAAAACCGTCGCTTTAATGACCCTGGTGTGTTCTGCGAACGAGCGTTTAATCGCTTCCATCCCATTTACGACTGAGATTCTTAAGGAGACAAGCAGATGTTTGCGAAAACGACAACGGTCGCCGGACAGAAAACATCCCCGGACGTGTTTCCACTAGTCTATGTGCCCGCCACTGACGATACTTCACTCGACAGTCTATGCCGCTGGGTTGCGAGTGAGCATGACAGCTTGCAGCAACAGCTCTCGCAAGCCGGTGCCGTGATGCTGCGCGGCTTTGCGGTCGACAAGGACGTCGATTTCGACGCGGTTATTCAAGCTTTTGGTATGCAGAATTTTGCCTATAAAGACTCGCTGTCGAACGCGGTTCGGATTAACCGGACTGAGCGTGTATTTACGGCGAATGAAGCACCGCCAGACGTGTCGATTTACATGCATCATGAAATGGCGCAGACGCCGATCTTTCCATCGCGGTTGTTTTTTTACTGTGAGAAAGCGGCCGAGTTTCGAGGTGAGACGCCGGTTTGTCGTTCGGATGTATTGCTGAGTGCGCTTGAGCGTGAGTTACCCCGGTTCATTGCTGCCTGTCGTGAACACGGCGTCAAATATTCGAACACGATGCCGGCGCAAGACAATGCCCAGTCGGGTCAGGGCCGCAGTTGGGGCAGTACATTGCGTGTTGACAGCCGTGACGCTGCTGAGGCCAAGCTGGTCGCGCTCGGCTACAGCTGGCAATGGCTGGATGATGGCAGTTTGCGCGCAACTACACCCGTATTGCCTGCCATCCGTAAGCTGATCGATGGGCGCGAGGTATTTTTCAACCAGCTCATCGCAGCATTTCGAGGTTGGGCTGATGCGGAGAAGTCGATCAGCTATGGCAATAGTGAGCGGATTGACCCGACCGATATGATGCGGGTGAGCGAACTGGCGGACGAGATTACGTTCGATATTCCGTGGCAGGATGGTGACATCGTATTAGTCGATAATTTTCTGGTGATGCATGGTCGCCGACCGTTCGAGGGCTCGCGTCGCGTGTTGGTATCGCTGGTAGCCAACGACGGCAGTCGTCTGGCGGCATAATGCGTCAGGCGCTGGCCTGATGGTGAGGGTCGTTGACAGCTGTGAGCGCTCTCGGTGCGCCATTGGCACTGACAACTTTGTTGCGGCCGGCATGCTTGGCGCTATAGAGCGCGTTATCGCCGCGTCTTAGCCAATCATCGCTAGTTTCTCCTGGCAGTAATTGCGCGACGCCGACCGAGACGGTAACCGTTTGCGAGTCCGCAAGACGGGCGGCCTCGACGAGTACGCGCAGATCTTCCGCCAATTTTTCTGCGGTGCTCGCGTCGGCACCATCAGCCAGCACGACAAATTCTTCGCCGCCGACCCGGTATAAGCGATCGTTACTTCGAATACGTTGCCTGACGATATTGACGAAACCGACTAGCACTGAGTCACCGACCGCATGGCCAAACGCATCATTGACGCGTTTGAAGTGATCCAGGTCCAACAGCAACATCGAGGCGGTTACCGGGTTGCGATTGTGTTTGGCAATTAATTCGGTGAGTGCATCGCTCAATGCACGGCGGTTGTAGGCGCCGGTCAGTGGGTCCTTGGTGGCCAGCTCGATCAACTGTTCGTGCTGATGCACCGTTTGTTGTGAGAATGCATAGGTCAAAGCCAATGACAGACCGATGGTACTGAGCAGTGTCATCAGGTTTTCACTGCTGATATCGCCCAATAACTCGGGTAGGACCACTGATACACCGATGATACTGAGCGCGGTAGCAGGCAGAGGTTTGACCAAATAGAAGGTCATGAGTATGACCGGAAATAACCAGGTCATTTGCGCTGCACCGGCGATGTAGATTGTCGCGGTGGTGCCCGTGAATCCCGCAATACAGATGGCGTAACTGACAGGGCCAAGACGACGACGGAAAAAGACAAACAGTGCAACCGCGGCGAATACAAGCACTAAGCCAGCATCGACAGCCGCTAACAGCCACTGTCCCTGCATGCTTCGAAGGATTGCAAACGGCGCGATTGCTGCTGCCGCCGCCGCAGACAGCAGCATCATGATGAGCTGTTCGGTGCTGCGTTTTTTATACAAATCCGACATTATTCATGCGTCCATTCGATAGTCAGTTGCTATACAAGGGCGCTACATTGACGCAGATCAGTCGGGTAATCCGTGCGCTAGTTAACATAAGTGGTGCAAAAACCCGCAAATGGGGTGAATCCGAAGGCTGAGGAAGGGAAAATCGTTGGAACTAACACCAAATAAGGTCGTACGAGCGCAAAATAGGCTCAAGTCGGTGCTGACGCCAACGCCGCTATTGCGCAGCAATGTGCTCGATTCGCTGGTTGGTGGCCGGGTTTGGCTCAAAGCCGAGAGCTTGCAGGGCATCGGTTCATTCAAGATTCGCGGTGCCTACAATGCGTTGGCTGCGGCTGGCAATCAGCGCCGCAGCGCAGGTGTTGTTGCCGGCTCGTCGGGTAATCATGCGCAGGGCATTGCGCAGGCAGCACGCTGGCTAGGTTGTCCGGCACGCATTGTGATGCCCACAGATGCTCCGATTGGCAAGCGTGCTGCGGTCGAAGCACTGGGTGCCGAGATTATTGACTACGATCGTTATCGTCAGGATCGCGAACAGATTTGCAAGCAATTGGCCGAGGCGTCCGGTGCGTTGATGATCTCGGCCTACGACCATCCCGACGTGATCGCAGGTCAGGGCACAGTGGGTCTGGAGATCATGCAAAGCGACGTATTCGCCCAGGCTGCGCCGGATCAGGTGTTGGTTTGTTGCGGTGGTGGCGGGCTGACTGCCGGTGTGTCGTTAGCTGTGCACGCGCATGCCCCTGAAACCCACATCATTGCGGTCGAGCCTGCTCAGGCTAACGATACACAACGCTCTTTCTCTGCCGGTGTCCGCGTTGCATTGGACGGCGTACCCAATTCGATTTGTGATGCGTTGTTGCCGCCAATGCCTGGCAAGCTTACGTTTCCGATCATGCAACAACACTTGCGTAAGGTAGTGACCGTCAGCGACGATGAAGCGCTCTATGCAGTGGGCTTTGCCTACCGGTGCTTGAGACTATTGCTGGAGCCCGGCGGTGCGGTGGCACTGGCCGCGGTGTTGTTCAACAAGGTCACGTTGGAAGGCAAGTCGACGGTGGCTATTTTGTCAGGCGGCAATATCGATGACGCCATGCTCGCGCGTGCGCTGCGCTATTTTGATAAAGCGTCAGAATGACTCGGTTTGCGAGACGTCTTTTTTGCTGTCCGGTTCCCGACTGGCAATGAACTCGCCGGTAATCATCTGCGCATAACTCTGACCCGGTCCCACCATGGGATACACCGATGCATCGGGGTCAATAATGACCTCCAGAAATGCCGGACCATCAAACGCGATAAACTCAGCAATCGTAGACTTCAGCGCATTCGTATCGCTCAAACGTTGTGCATATTCGAATCCGTCGGCCTTGGCGGCGCGCACGAAGTCCTTGCGGTGAAGTGACTTGTCACTGGCGGAAAGTCGGCCTTTGTAATACAGCTTCTGCCATTGGCGCACCATGCCATCGCCATAATTGTTGAGTACGACAATTTTTACCGGTAAGCCATAGGTTGTCACCGTTTCCAGTTCACCAAGATTCATGCGAATGCTGGCATCACCATCGATGTCGATAACGAGTTTGTCGGGTCGACCAAATTGCGCGCCGATAGCGGCGGGTACGCCGAATCCCATCGTGCCCATGCTGCCAGAGGTGAGCCAAAGTCGTGGTTCGCGAAAATCAAAATACTGTGCCGCCCACATTTGGTGTTGGCCGACGCCAGTCGAAATAATTGCCTGACCATCGGTTAGCGCGTTGATGGCCTCGATGACGGCTTGCGGCTGGATCAAATCACTACGGCGCTCGAAATTGAGCCGATGCGTATGTTTTAGCTGCGCGATGTGCTCGCGCCAGTCTTCAAATGACTTGCTGAATTCTATCTTGTCGGCATAGTCCGTGACGCTATTGAGGTTGTCGGGTAACACGCCGGTGTGATGCCAGGAAACCGATTTGACCTTGTCGATCTCGCTGGCATCGATGTCAAAGTGGGCGACATGGCGTGCATTGGGAGCGAACTTCTGTGGCACGCCGGCAACCCGGTCATCGAAGCGTGCGCCGACCGCAATCAAGAAGTCACAGTCCTCGACTGCATAGTTCGCGTAGGCCATGCCGTGCATGCCCAGCATATGCAGTGACAGGGCCTCTGTTGTATCGGTCGCACCGATACCCATCAGTGTCGTCGTCACAGGAATATCAAATCGCTTCGCGAAGCGTCGCAGTGCATCGCTACCGTTGGCATTGATCACGCCGCCGCCCGCATAGATCAAAGGTCGTTCGGCTTGCGACATCAAATGCAGGAAGGCTTTGCAATCGGACTCATGCAGGCGATTTGCTGTCACTCGAGTGAGGCGTTTGCGATAGCCAGGAATCGGCAATCGCGTGTGGCCATCAAATACGCCGCTCCAGTTCTGAACATCTTTGGGTACATCAATGACGACCGGTCCGGGGCGGCCGGTGCGAGCGATCTCATAAGCGGTACGAATGGTCGCTTCGAGTTTCTCCGGTTCGGTCACCAAAAACACATGTTTGGCAACAGAGCCCATCACCGCAGAGATCGGTGCCTCCTGAAACGCATCGGTACCGATTGCAGCACGTGGTACCTGACCACAGATCACCACGATCGGGATTGAGTCTGCGGCGCAATCGCGTACCGGCGTGACCATGTTGGTTGCACCGGGCCCGGAGGTGACCATGACGGTGCCGACTTTTCCGGTGGCACGCGAATAGCCTGCCGCCATGAATCCAGCGCCCTGCTCATTCGCCGGCACGATCAGGGGTAGCGCATCACCGGACTGTTCGCCCTGGCGCGCCTCGTTGTAACGAAACACTGCGTCATAGGTCGGTAGGATCGCACCACCGCTGTAGCCGAATACAACGTCGATGCCCTCATCGGCGATCACCTGCACGATCATCTCTGCGCCACTCAGTGTGGTTCCGTGCAGCGGGTGCTGGTTGCTTTGGAGTGGTGTCGGTTGTTCGGCGCTCATGCTGTCCTGATGCTGTACGTACGCGGCAAGAGATGGTTGACCACTTGAGTGTGTTGCAAGCTATGGTGCATTGCAATAGACAGGCTGTTGGGACACCATCGGCGTCGTATGCGACATGTGATTTCAGTCTTGATGCAGAATGAGCCAGGGGCGTTGACGCGTCTCACCTGTTTGTTCTCAACGCGCGGCTACAATATCGAGTCACTAAATGTTGCGCCGACCGAAGATGCCGGCATATCGCGGTTGACGGTAACCACTACAGGGTCGGACGCTGCAATCGATCAGATTGCCAAGCAGATTGCCAAGCAGATCGATGTGATCGACATGTATGACATGACGCTTGGCGACCATTTTGAACGGGAGATTGCGCTGGTGAAATTGTCGCGCAGGGTACCGGACATTGCAGCTGTACAACGATTTTGTAACGAACACGGTGCATCGATCCTGGATGATAGTCCTGCCTCATTCACAATGGAGCTTGCCTCTTCGACCGCTGCGGTTGATCGCTTTATTCAAGGTCTGGAGTCGTTCTGCGAGATCGTCGCGTTGGTTCGCAGCGGCGCTGTAGGTATTTCACGCGGTGCCACGGTGATGGAGGGTGAAGTGACCCCGGCGGTAGCGCTGCGCGACGAAGCGGCAGGTTAGTGATGAGTCATCCGGTGCGGCAGTCGCTGCACAGTGCAGGTGTCATCGTCGTCAAGATCGGATCATCACTGGTTGTCGATAGCCGCAGACAGGTGCGCGCACAGTGGTTGGCGTCGCTAGCACGCGACGTTGCTGATCTGACCGCAAATGGCGTGACCCGGATCATTATTGTGTCTTCGGGCGCGGTGGCTCTGGGGCAACCGATACTCGGGGTGCCACGCGAGCACATGCAGCTGGCAGATAAACAGGCGGCTGCAGCGGCCGGTCAGGCGTTGTTGATGCGCGCTTGGCAACACGCGTTTGCGGAGCAGTCACTGAGCGTTGCGCAAGTGTTGCTGACACCCGGTGATACTCAACCTGGCCGACGCGCCGACAATGCCCGCGCGACGTTGGACACTCTTGCCTCACATGGCGTGATCGCGATCGTGAATGAAAACGATACGGTCGCAACAGAGGAGCTGCGTTATGGTGATAATGATCAACTGGCAGCGCGGGTCGCGATTCTGGGCGCCGCCGATCTACTTGTGTTGTTGAGCGACGTCGACGGTGTCTACGACAAGGATCCACATGCACATCCGGATGCGAACCATTTGCAGTCGATCGATGACCTGGACGGGATGATCGATGCCGTCGCACCCGGTACGCAAACCGCTCACGGCACCGGTGGCATTCACAGCAAGTTGCTGGCAGCTGCGCGTGCCACCGATGCCGGTATCGGGGCTGTGATCACTAGTGGCCTGGCTGACCATCCATTGGCTCAGTTGGCCCAAACTGAGCGGTGCACGTTTTTCCCGACTAATCGGGGGCGACGATGAGCGCATCCATGCGGGATCGACTAATGGCCTTGGCTCAGGAGACGCGCAAGGCGATGGCGATAATGCAACGTGCTTCTGGTTCGCTACGCGTCACAGCGATTCGAAATATGGCCTCTGGTCTGCGTGATGGTGCGGCGCGTATTCTGGCCGCCAATCAACTTGATATGCGTCGCGCTAAGCAGCACGGTTTGTCGGTAGCGATGCTGGACCGTTTGGCATTGGATACAACACGAGTCGACGCGATTGCCGAGGGTCTCGACACCATTGCCGCCTTGCCTGACCCGGTCGGCCGCATACTGGCGCGAACCGAGCGTCCCAACGGGCTCATGATCGAACGCGTTAGCGTGCCACTCGGGGTCATTGGCATCATCTATGAAAGCAGGCCCAATGTGACCGCGGATGCTGCGGCGATCTGCATTCGTGCAGCCAATGGCGTTATTTTGCGTGGTGGTAGCGAAAGTGCGCGCACCTCACGAGCCATCGTCGAGATTGTTCGCGCAGGTCTTGATCGTGCTGGTTTGCCTGCCGGAGCGGTCTCTATGGTTCCGGACCAGGACCGGCGCTGGGTCGGCGAAATGCTGGCCGGTGCCGGAGGCGAAATCGATGTTGTTGTGCCACGCGGTGGGCGTGGTCTGGTGGAGCGGGTGCAGCGCGACGCACGCGTGCCGGTCATCGGTCATCTTGAAGGATTGTGTCATGTCTATGTGCATACCGATGCACGGCTACAGATGGCGTGCGAGATTGTCGTCAATGCCAAACTGCGGCGTACGGGTATTTGTGGGGCCGCTGAGACTTTGTTGATTGATGCGAATTGGCCGACTGAGCACAGTCAGGCGCTCCTGGCTGCCTTGCGCAACGCGGGTTGCGCATTACGCGGCTGCGAGCGTACTTGTGCGCTCGACGCGAATGCCTCGCTAGCACAACAGGAAGACTGGACGACAGAATACCTTGCACCCATTTTGTCGGTGCGGATCGTTGATGGCCTGGATGCCGCGCTTGCACACATCACAACGTATGGATCAGGACATACTGATTGCATCATCACCGACGATGAGCAGGCTGCTGCGCGCTTCATTCAGGATCAGGACAGCGCTATCGTTATGCACAATGCCTCGACGCAGTTTGCCGATGGTGGAGAATTTGGTATGGGGGCAGAAATTGGTATCTCTACTGGCCGGATACACGCACGGGGACCAGTGGGTGCGGCAGAGCTCACCAGCTATAAGCATGTTGTACGTGGCGGCGGTCAGATTCGCAGCTGAACGACCTATCGTTATGCTTAGTTTCGACTGACGAAGCGCCCGGGGCCGGCCTGTTCGCTCCACTGTTTGGGCTGATAGGGCACTACCTCTGGGCGATCACCACCCTCTAGTCGTTGTTTTAGTCCAATCCAATAGTCCGGGGTCAACAGGTCGGCATGATGTGCCATGAACGCTGCGCGCGCAGCCGGTCGGAAGCCCAGAAAGCGCACGAATTGTTCGGGAAAAATATCGTTTGGGCCGACGTAGAACCAGGCACCGGAACGCATCTCGTCGACATCATCGCGCGGCGCCGGCATACGTCTGAAATTGCATTCGGTCACCAGGCACAACTCGTCGTAGTCGTAAAAAATGACTCGACCGTGCCGCGTCACGCCAAAGTTCTTCAAAAGAAGATCGCCTGCGAATATGTTGCTCATCGCAAGATCCCGGATCGCCTGACCGTAGTCGATGGCCGCGGCGCATACGGCAGCTTCCTCGGCTTCCTGCAAATACAAATTCAGTGGCGTCAGTCGACGTTCGATATAGCAATGCTTAATGACCAGTTTGCCGCCCTCCAGATGGCAGGTGTTGGCACAGCCACTCAAGAGGGAATCCAGCAGTGCGTCATCGAAGCGTTCCGGAGCAAATTCAAGCCGACGAAATTCCTGTGCGTCGGCCAGTCGGCCTGCGCGATCATGGTGGAACACCAATCCATATTTATCCAAAACATCTTGCCTGGCGATGTCTTTTGGATAGGCAAAGCGATCTCGAATTAGCTTGAACACAATCGGATAGGAGGGCAGCGTGAACACCTCCATCACCATGCCTTTGTCGCCACGCGCGAAAACAAACTGATCGTCGGATGAATCAAGGTGATCCGCGAATGCCCGGTAGCGTTCTGTCTTACCTTGCTTGGCTCGACCCAGTACCGTGTAAATCTCGGCAATTGGTTTTTCCGGCAATAGTGACTGGATAAATGCGACCGCAGCGCTGACTCGCGTGACGTCAGCATGAAAGTAGCTGCGGGTAAAACCGAACAGCATGCTGACATCATCATGCGACAAGATGACAGCGTCGGCAGCGATGCCCTCATCGGTATTCTTCAGTGCGATGACCAGTGGAGACTCCCACCCGTTACCCGCGATGCGCCCCACCAGATAGGCGCGGGTCGAGCGATAGAAGACGCTTTGCATCAATTCCACTTTGATGACCTTCGCATTGCTGCCCAGGCTGTCGGTATAGGCACTGACTTCGGCGGTGACATAGCGAATCGTGCGCTCAATATCGCGGTATTTGACGGCAAAGGAATAATCGGCCAATGCTTCATCAAACAAGAAACGCAGCGATCCGCGATTGCGGTAGATGCGCCGATCGATTTGGTCACTTGCGTATTCCGTCGGCGTGACATCCACCGCGAGAAACTCGACATCCGAATCGACGCCTACTGTCCGGAAGATTCGTCTCGTGACCGAATTGAAAAAAGTTTTAAAGAATTCGGTGTCTGGATAACGTGCGACAACCTTGGCATAGACGACACGTATCTCCTGCCAAAGTGCATGTTTGTCATCGCAGTGGTCAGTGAGTTCGCGGACCTCTTGTTCGGCCGCGGCGACACACTGCTCATACAGATCGATACGCTCAACGGCGTCATTCCGATTTTCCGACCATTGCCGACGCTCAAAGCGTCGCTTTGCGCGGCGTGTTATCTGCCCGAAGCGAGTGTTGTAATCAATGAAGGCGTCGCGCAATAAGTGCGACGCCTCCGTGACCAGTCCCTTCGATACTCTACCCACGCGCTACATATTGGCGATCATGGCATCGCCAAATTCGCTGCACTTGACCTTGGTTGCGCCATCCATCAAGCGGGCGAAATCGTAGGTGACGGTTTTCTGGCCGATGGTCTTGTCCATTGAGTCGATAATGGCATCGGCAGCTTCCAACCAGCCCATGTAGCGCAGCATCATCTCGCCAGACAGTATCAGTGAACCGGGGTTGACCTGATCCAGGTTCGCATACTTTGGTGCGGTGCCATGCGTCGCTTCGAAGACAGCATGTCCGCTGTCGTAGTTGATGTTGCCGCCCGGTGCGATACCAATGCCACCGACCTGTGCGGCCAGCGCATCGGACAGATAGTCGCCATTCAGGTTCATCGTCGCGATCACGTCAAATTCTTTCGGTCGCGTCAGGACTTGCTGGAGTGTGATGTCGGCAATCGCATCTTTAACGATGATCTTGCCAGCAGCGATCGCTGCATCCTGCTCGGCATTGGCGGCATCGGTACCTTTTTCTGCTTTCGTGCGGTCGTATTGATCCCAGGTATACACATGGTCCGCATAGTCGCGCTCGGCCAGTTCATACCCCCAGTTGCGGAACGCACCTTCGGTGTACTTCATGATGTTGCCTTTGTGCACAAACGTCAGGCTTTTGCGTTTGTTAGCAATCGCGTATTCCAGCGCAGCGCGCACCAATCGTTCGGTACCTTCAATCGATACCGGTTTCAGACCGACACCACTCGTGCCAGGGAAGCGAATTTTGCTGTATTCGTTCGGGAAGTGCTCTTTGAATAACTCAAGAAATTTCTTGTTGTTGTCCGTGCCTTCCTCGAATTCGATGCCAGCGTAAATGTCCTCGGTATTTTCGCGGAAAATCGCCATATCGACATCGCCAGGATTGCGAACCGGTGAGGGCACACCGTTGAACCAGCGCACAGGACGTAGACACACATATAAATCGAGCATCTGACGCAGCGCTACGTTTAGCGAGCGAATACCGCCACCAATCGGCGTGGTCAGTGGCCCCTTGATTGACACCAGATAGTCCCGGCAGGCTTGTACCGTCGATTCCGGTAGCCATGAGCCGTAATTATCGTTGGCTTTTTGACCTGCAAATATTTCGACCCATTCAATTTTGCGCTTGCCGCCATAGCTTTTCTCGACCGCCGCATCTAGAACGCGCACGGTCGCACGCCAGATATCCGGTCCGGTGCCATCTCCCTCGATAAACGGAATGATAGGACGATCTGGTACCTGCAGCTTACCGTCTGAAATGGTGATTTTTTCGCCGTTGGCAGGTGCCACGATGGTCGGTTCTGACATGCTTTGCTCCCCAGTCAAAAAGTGTGCCTGCGCATTCAGGCACGAGTTTCATTCGCGTTGATCCGAGTAAGAATGATGCTCGGGTCATCGCCGATTCGGTAAAACCCATGTCGCGTACGCATTTTGGCAAGTGCCGCGTCGCGCTCGGCCTCGCTGGCATACCAGTGCTCGCGTGACCAATCACCGCCAACCAACTTGTTGAACGGATCGGCGCTCGGCGCGGTGACGCGGATGCCCCAGGGTCGCTGCGCGTCAGCGCGCGAAGGGTCGACGAGGTTGTGCACGTGACAATAGGATTTATCCATTGCCTGAGTATAGAGTGTTGCAGCGCGCGAACGAAGAACTTAGTCGATGCGGCCACGGTCGCCAGCACCCTCGCGGTCCGACCAATGCAGGACTCGCCTGGTTAGCCACAAATAAGCGCGCTTGAGCGTTGCATGATAGACGCGACTGGCTGGCGACGGGGTTGCTAGAATGCGCCGCTCTCGGGCCGTCAGGCAATCTGGTAGGTAGGTGCGCTTGTGCTTAAGAAAGTGCCGGATATCCTCACGTGCCTGCCAACGAAAGCGCGCACTTCTTCGGCGAAACAGACTGGCAAGCTGGAAGTCAATAATCGCAGCGCTGCCGTCCGCACGAACCAGCCAATTAGGCTCTTTGGCCAGGTCATTGTGCGCGATACCAGCACGGTGCAATCGCTTGAGTTGCCGGCGTGCATCGCGGAAATACTCGACTGAATGCGGCTTGGCCGCATACATTGGTGCGCCATCCAGATAGTCACGCGCAAGATCGAAGCGACTGACGCTGCGCAAACGACTGAATCCACCGTGAGCAGACAGTCGGCCAAGCGCTCGTGCTTCTCGCCCCAGCAACCAGCGGGCAACCGGTCGTGCCCACCAGGCAGCCGCGCGAATGTTGCGTTCAATCCACTGATCATCGCCATCCGCACAGTGGTATACGGTACCAAACGTGTCTTTTTTCAATAGTTTGCGTTCGACCGAGGTCATATCAGAATCCTACCGCAGCGCGATGTTGCGGTCTAAGTCACTGCGGCGTGCGAGCAATGATTGCTAACATACAAACCATGATTCGCAGTGATGCCAAATCGCAATCGACGTCGACCACGACGCGCAGCGCGCGCGTGCAGTTCTTCCATACGGTCGGTGCGTTAGCTGCAGATAGGCCAGGATATATTCGTCGCCCTGCCGATACCGAGCTTCTGAATGCACTGGGTACGGGCCGCTTTGCCGACCTTACCGGGGCGCCACAGGTGGGTAAAACCAGTGCATTGCGTAAGGCAGCGGCTCTATTGCAGGAGCAGGACGATCCGCCATTAGTGGCGTTTATTGATATTCGATACTGGTTGCAGAAAGAGAGCAACGAGGATATCGCCCGCTGGTTCTACGCTATCGCTTACCGCATCGTGCGTCAGTTGCGCGCCAGCTTTGATTTGCAGGCTTGGTGGTCGGACCACGCAATGCTGAATCATCATCAGCGTTGGCTTGCGTTGTATCGTGAGCTGGTTCTAGCGCTGCCAGGGCGGCGGATCATTCTGATATTCGATGATGTGCACGAGCTTGTGATGCACGATCAATCCGAGGCGCTGCTCACCAGTTTCCGCGCGGCTTTTGATGCGCGCTCAGCGGATCCTGAAATGAGCCGATTGTCGATTGCATTTGCACACAATGGCGCGCGCCGCTTTGGTCGTGAGCATCTGGTGCACCTGCCGTATGCGATCTCCCAGCATGTGCCGATTGAGCCAATGACATTGGCGCATACGCTGAAGTTGGCTCCCGCGTTAGGGCTGGCGCGGGAGCAGGGTGAGCTGGCCATGCAACGCATTTACGATTGGGTGCGCGGCCAACCTGCGATGACACAGTGGCTTGCCTCTGAGCTGGCAGCCCGGTTATTGCAGGAGCAGGACACTGATGCGGTGTCGGCGAGCATCGATTCCATCGTCGCCGAGAGTCTACGACGCAGTGGTGGCGGACCGGTGCACGAAGCCATTGCGCGCGTCGAGCGGCGTGTGTTGAATGCCGGACCAGCACTGCGTGAGTCGATGCTGTTGACCCTCGGTAAGCTGTCCAAGCGAGGGCGCTTGTTGTTTGATCCGTCTAGCAAGGCACATGATCGATTATTGCTGCTCGATATCGTGCAGTTGGGCCCGGACGGCTACATTTTGTTTGCCAGTCGTTTGCTTCGCCGCAGTTTTAGCGCGGGATGGGCGAATCGCTTTCTGCCGCTGCGCCTGGGCGGCTTACTGCGAGCCGGCGCGCTCGTGGCAGCGCTGGTCGCCTCGTTAGTCGTTTATCAGGTTGTGCTGCCTGCCCATCATGCCCGTCAAATCATGGACGCCAACGCCACGGTGAATGATGCGATCGTCGCATCGCAACGGCTAGCGATCTGGCCTGGCCACGCGGCAGATGCGGTCAGAATGCGTCAGCATGTGCTTGAGACGCGTGCTCGCCAGGCCGAGAGCGCTGCAGATATTGCAGCGCTCAGCGCCGCAGTTGAAGGGCAGTTAGGAGACGCCACACTGGCTGCAGACCTGAGCGCAAATTACTGGCGCAAGGCGCTGGCGCGGTCGCAACGCCAGGAGGATCGCATTGAGGCATTGCGTGCAGCGGCGGCGTTAGTCGAGCAGCGTGATACGCCGTCCAACCGACGCGTGTTAGCGGGTCTGGTGGGTACGGACCTGCCGGCGTTGACCGGCGTGCTGCGCAGCGATACACCGTTTGAGAGCTTACGATTCCGACCGCGTGACCAGGCACTACTGACCCAGTCAGGCACTCAAGTTTCCGAGTGGCGACGTGCCGATAGCGGCGTCTGGCGGCGTACCCGTTCACAACAGCCTTCGGCCTATCAGCTCGATGCACAGGTAGCGCGTTTCGAGCTGCCCGCCATTCGCAATCCATCACGCACCGAATTGCGCATGGATATTGTGCATGAGCGGCTTGGCGATATTCGTATCGTTGTAACCTCTCCTGCGGGTCGCCGGGCGGTGTGGACGCCACCGACCGATCTGGCTGACACGGTTGCGGTCACAGTGGCGCTCAAAGAGATGTCTGGAGACAGTAATTGGCGAGCGCCAGCGCCTGCCGGCGTCTGGACTGTTGTATTGGCCGACATGCGCCCGGGTAGTGTGGGCGAGGTGAGCAACCTGACACTCGCGGCAAGCCGGTCCGTCGCCACCGAGACGGTGTTGCTGCAAGATCCGCAGCCGGTAGTGCCTGACGCCCTGCATATCGATGCGCGCGGCCGCTACGCCGTGGCAATGGGCAGTACACCGAATCAGGTCAGTGGCATCTGGGATCTGCGCGACCGTCGCTTGATTGCAACGTTGCCATTGGCACAACCCGGTCGCTGGGTTGGTTTCGCGCAGCAGGGACGCGCCATCGTATTGTTGGACGGCGATGTGCCGCGCATCGTGCAAGTCAGCGACGGCCAGCCGATTCGATCGGCGCTGGCAGATAACCCGGTGAGGCAGGCATGGATTGACGCGACCGGCCGTTGGCTGACGCTACGGCGTCGCGACATCGTCGATCGCGTGGTGTTGTTCGATTTGCAAGCCGACAAAATAGTGGGTTCGCTGCCACTTGCAGATTCGCAGAACACGTTGGCGGTAAGCTCTGATGGCCGGTATCTGGCGACCGCAGGCGATGATCTGGCGGTGCGGGTTTGGGACGTCGCGCAAGCCGCGCTGATTGCGGAAACCAACACCGAGTCGGCGGTCAGCGCGCTGGAGTTTGGACCTGCCAATGACACTGTTCTGGTGCGTGAATGGGAGGGTGGATTGTTGTCCTGGCAATTTGATCAGGACAATGAACCAGTGCGTTGGCAACGCAATGCGGTCTGGAGTTACGCCAATGATCCCCAGACTGGTCTGAGTCTGGTCGGTTCCTCACGTGATGGTTTTCGCTTGCATGATTTTTCACAGCGACTGGATCGGTCGCAGCCAGTGCTGGGCATTGGCAGTGATGACTGGCGGGCACAGATTTTGCGCGTGCGGGATCGACTCGTCGTGATGGCCTCCGCGCAAGAAGGCCTGGCAACCATTTGGCAGCCCCGTCTACAGGCATTGCCAACCGGCGAGCGACGTGTTCGTAGTGCCTGGCTGTCACCGGATGGCGCCTCGATGGCGTTTACCGACTCGCGCGATGCCTATGCTGTCGTGCGCTTCGATGCGGGTATTGAGGATATCGACGATCTGGATGACGTCATCGCCAGCATTGTCCATGCGACGCCGCCGCAACGGTTGCGTTTCGATGCCTCCGGTCGGCGTGTGGTGAGTATGGAAGCCAACGGTTTGTACCGCGTATTCGATACTGACGGCCGGCTACTGCCGTTTATCGGTCGTGGCGGTCGTGCGGTTCGCGACATCGCATTGGGCAGCGACGGCGCCAAGTTGCTGATCGCGACGTCGAGACAGATCAAAATAGTGGACGCTACTACCGGGCGTGTTCTTGCCACACAGTCGGTGGATGCCGCAATCACCAAGGTGATCGCACTGGCGCCGGCGCAGTGGTTGATCGTGCAACAGGATGGACGCCTGGCGAAGGTGAGTTTCAACGACGCACAGGCCAATGTGGATTGGCGTTTCATAGATGCGACGGTCGTCGATGTCGAACTGGGTGTCGCCAATCAAAATGGCTTGATCGTGCTCGCCAGCTCAACGGGTCTGAGCATCGTATCGGCTGAGTCGGGTAGTGTGAGTCATGCCAACCTGGCATTGACATCGTCCATAAGTGAATTGGTGTTCGCTCCGGATGGCCGCCATCTTTTAGTGCGCGCCGGACAATGGTTGCACCGAATCCGCGTCAATATCCGGCACGCTCAGCCGGTCGACAGCCGGTTAATGCCCGCCAACGCAACCCGGTATCAGGGATTGGCACCCGCTAATCGGGACGGCAGCGCAATCTGGGTGCTCGCAGGACTTGATGAACCCGTGGCGGACCGTATATGGTTCGATTATCGCGAACAAGATGCGGGTGCCACGCAAGCGCTGCCTCTGAGTCGACTCTGGTCGCTCATCGATGTGATGTAGTACCTAAATTCAGGCACTGTTATTGCGATCAGACCTAATTTGCCTATGATCTGTTATGTCTATCACGGTGTGGGTGCCGCGAACTGGCGACAATGATCAAATGAAAGCAAAAACAAAAATTGAGCTGTCGCACAGATGCGTGGCGCTGAGAGTAGGGCTTGTCGGTAGTCTGCTTGGCGTCCTGGCCGGTTGTTCGGAGCCGCCTGAACCACGCACGATTTATGCTTTTGAGCAAGACAAGGCAGCGTTGGACGCGAAGCTGCTCGAGTGCTTTGCAGATTCCAAGATGTTGCGGACCGACATTGAGTGCAAGAACGCGCGATTAGCAGCGAGTAAAATCGCTCGGGCGGAACGCGAGGCACGTCAATCGGGCATGCAGCAGGCATCTGCTCGCCAGGTTGACGCCCGCCGCCAGCAGCTTGATGCGGCCGCAGAAGCGCAACGCCTGCAAAAGGAGCGTCTGATCGCTCTGGGTCAACAAAAGCTGGATGCCGGATTGCCGATCACCGAAGCAGAGGCCCTCGCCTTAGGCCTCGACCCCGAAAATTCCGTTTTCGTAGTTAAATCCGAAGATCAGTAGGCGGGCAACCTTGTTATTGCTCTTCGTCGCTGCCGGCCTCAGCCGGACGATCCCCAAACGCATAGGTGCGCACCTGTCCCGGTGCGTCTGAAGCGGGTACAGGCGTTGCTGCTGTAGCCGGTGTGGCAGGGCTGCGCGCCGCCGCAGGCTGTCCTAGATTTGGTAATGCTGATCGCAGCGCCGGAACACCGGCTGGAATCACACTGAGTCTGTCATCCAGGATCGACTGCGCTGTCAGACCTGCGGTCGCGTAATACGAAGCATTGGCTTTGTGATCAATTTTCAGCACAGAGCCTGCCAGTGACAGTCCCGCGAAGATACCCTTGGTTCGCGAATAGGAATAGACAGCCGCGTCAAAGTTCTTGTCGGTCATCGCCTTGCCGTGGCGTCCGACCGGGCCCGTAGCGACTGAGGCGTCGGCACCGAGTGTGAATTTGCCACGGGTAATGTTCTTGACGCTGTCGTCGTTGGTGAACACCAGAACCAGATCGGAACGCTCCACGCCGGCTTGCAAGCCGAGGCTGCCGCCGGTCAGGGTGATGAAGACTGGCGCCGTCCAGCCCGTTGCATTGCGCACGCTGAGTATGCCCTCGCCGCGGCTGCCGCCGACCAGTACGCCGACTTTGAACATGTTGGGTACGATGACGACCGCACGTGCGCGACGCAGCAATGCGGGTGGGATATTGCCATCCGGCATTTGCTTCATGTCGGCGATGACCTCGATGACATCGTCGATTTTTTCGTCGAGGCGCGATTCTGCCCAGGCCTGCGGCAGGCTACCCAGCAACGCCAGGATAATGAGTATCTGAATTTTCATGTAATTCGCTCTGTTGTTGCTAAATTGGCGTGACAGTGGTTTGACCGTGGTCGGCTTGAGTTCGTTCCCGATAGGCGTCGATCAGCGTGGCATCGATCAATGGTGGCAACGGACAGTGCAATGCAGCTGCAATCAACCGCATCAGCTCGCTCTCATCGAGCGTCAGCTTGCCATCGTCGCTAACGGTCGTCAGCAATGCGTTGATCAGTGAGCGCAGGTCTTCACCGAATAGTCCGGTCAGCGCAGGCAAGACCGAATCGACGTCTTGCAGCGTGTGTACCGGCAGGTCGTTTGCCGAACCGAGTCCGAGTGCTGCCACGCCGCGCTCAAATGCGCGCGTCGCACTGCGATCATTCCTGTGTCCCTCGTGAGCGAGGATGCTGATCAATGCCTGTGCGGCGTAGCGTGTTTTACGTTGATTCAGCCTGCGCTTCGCGCTTGTGCGCTGACGTAGTGGTGCGAGACTAGCATCCAGGCTGTGTGCCAAGAGCTGCCGAAACGCATAGTCGCGAAGTTGTCGCGCTGGCGGTACCGCGAGGATACTGTCTACCAATTCGATCAAAAACGTAAGCTGACCGGCCGGGCGCTCTTTCAGACTGGGGAAACATAACTCGAGTATCGGCAGACGGTAGCGTTGTCCAAGTTCACCGATAGCGTCAGCGTACTCACGCATCCGCTCACAACGCGCACGACCAACGCGCGGCTCCAGCAGATCCAACTGACGTTGGCGCCGCGATGACTCATGATCCAATGCGATCGCAAGCGTCAAATAAAATGCCCATTCGCGCGAGTGACTCGCGTCGTACACGGCAGCGGGTAAGGTTGTGCGAATGAACGCCGCCATCGCTATCTCAGGATCACCCGGGTTGCCGATGCGCTCGGTCGCTGTTGCCAAATCGATATTCAATACCGGTGCTGGTTGCGCTGTACCTGCGGTCTGATTCGCGAATGCCGAAATCAACTCATTGTGTGACTCGAGGCCAGCAGACGTCGCGGCCAATCGGTCAATTTGATTAATTAATGATGGATCCAGCGCTTGCAGGCGCGCCTCAATCGGTGGGTGTGATGCCATCAATCGAAACCAGGCGGCGCCCGCGCCCGGCGCAATCAACATGTGAGATACCTCGTCGGTATCAACCTCTCGTAGCCGCGAGCCGGCGTCGAGTTGGCCAATTTTCGCTAGCGCTCCGGCAATACCCTCGGTTTGCCGTGTGAATTGAACCGCAGAGGCGTCGGCAAGAAATTCGCGCTGGCGTGATACACCGGCACGAATCATGCGTGCCATCAGAACCCCCAGTGAACCGATCAGAAACAGCACGATACCGGCAGCGATCACGGGTAGATTGTTATCCGATCGGCCACGACTGGTAATTCGCCGACGATGCGACGCGCTGCGTATGAGAATGCGGCCAATCTGACCGATGATAATGATGCCGAACAGCACACCAATCATGCGCAGATTCAGGCGCATATCGCCATTCAGAATATGACTGAACTCGTGTGCAATCACGCCTTGCAGCTCTGCGCGGGACAATTGCTCCAATGCGCCACGTGTGACCGCGACTGCGGCATCAGCGGTACTGAAACCTGCCGCGAATGCATTGATGCCCGCCTCTTCCTCCAGCACAAAAATCTGCGGAACAGGCACGCCGGAAGCGATGGCCATTTCCTCTACAACGTTGCGCAATCGCTGGCGCGCTAAATCCGGACTGTCGGTGTTGACCAGTGTGCCGCCTAACTCCTGTGCAATGCGTGCACCCCCGCGACCCAACTGCATCATGCGAAACAGGCTGGCCAACAAGATAAACACCAGGACACCGGATGCGATTACGCCGGTACGTAACGTCAGCTCATAGTCGGTTACGGCGTCAGTCATGCGGTAACTATCGCCGGCATACATGTAACCGCCGGCGACGTGCAATGTTGCCTCGATCGCGATGGTGACCGCTGCCACGACGATCAGTGTGGCTGCGGCATAGATAAACAGCAGGCGGCGAGTATTACGCCGAGAGCGATCTTGCGCAGCAAAAAAATCCACGGCGCTGGCGAGCGACTATGAAGAGAATGAAACCTGCGGGTTCTGGCGCTTCTCTTCGGACTCAATTTCCAGATAACTTGCCGGCTCAAAATTGAACGGTCCGGCAATGAGATTATTCGGGAAGTTCTCGCGCAAGTTGTTATAACTGAGCACGGCGTCGTTGAACGCCTGGCGCGAGAACGCGATCTTATTCTCGGTGGTTGTGAGCTCTTCCTGAAACTGCAGCATGTTTTCATTGGCTTTCAGGTCGGGATAGGCTTCGGCCAGCGCGAACAATTTGCCTAGCGCGCCGCCGAGCAGCGTTTCGGCTGCGCCGAGTGATGCGATGGCGCCCGGATCGGTCGGATCCTGCTTGGCTTGTGATAGGCCGCTGACGGCGGCATTGCGAGCATTGATGACCGCTTCCAGGGTTTCGCGTTCATGGCTCATGTAGCCTTTGACCGATTCGATCAGATTTGGGATCAGGTCGTAGCGCCGTGTTAATTGCACGTCAATCTGAGCAAATGCGTTCGATACGCGATTGCGTGCATTAACCAGTCGGTTGTAAATGCTGATGACAAAAAATACGATCCCGCCAACGATGAGTAGAAAGATCAAGAAATTTGACATGCGCATATTCCGGTTAACGAACTCTCTCAAGCATACGTGGCGCTCTTCGCTGACGCCAGTAATGGTCCTGTTGGTATGCGCCACCTCCATGGCTCAGGCGGAATGGGTCGGAACCACAGAATCGCTCATGGGAACGCGTGTCAGTGTGCGGCTGTGGCAACCAGACCCTGACCTGCAGCAAGCTGCCTTACGTGCCGCGATCGATGAGATTGCTCGCATTGAGCGCCTGATGAGTACTTACAAGGACGACAGTCGAATTTCGGCGATTAATCGAGAAGCCCACCTGCAGCCGGTCAACGCCGGGCGTGAACTCTATCTGCTGATTGCGCAGGCCCTGGAGATTGCGCAGATGACCGATGGACAGTTTGATATCACCTACGACAGTGTCGGTCAGTACTACGACTTCCGTGAAGGCGCGCGCCCGGATGCAAGCACTATCGAGGCGGAACTCGACAAGATTGACTATCGATTGGTCGAGCTCGATCCGATGGCGCAAACGGTGAAATTTGCACTCAAGGGCGTGCGCATCAATTTGGGTGGCATTGCCAAAGGCTATGCGGTGGAAAGAGCCGCTGCTGTTTTGCGCGATATGGGTATCCAGTATGCATCCGTTAGTGCGGGCGGCGATTCGCGTTTGATTGGTGATCGACGTGGACAGCCCTGGGTGGTTGGTATTCAGGATCCACGTGACGAAAAACAACTCGCTGTGCGATTGCCGTTGCAGGACGAAGCGGTATCAACCTCGGGTGATTATGAGCGCTATTTTGATGAGGCTGATGTTCGTTATCACCACATTATCTCGCCACGCACCGGAGATTCCGCGCGCGAGGTGCAAAGCGTCACAATTATTGGACCGGATACAACGATGACCGATGCACTGTCGACATCCGTCTTCGTAATGGGTGTTGAGGCGGGTCTGGCGCTGATTGAACGTATGGATGGCTTTGATGCTGTGATCATTGATGCCGAGCGCACTTTGCATTATTCGACTGGCTTGAATCCAGGCACCGATTAGTAGGGTGACCGTCAGTGTCACTCTGTCGTTGGCCGGCGACAGTTATCCGAGCAAATCACTGATTTAACACGGCCAATCCACTGGCATACATCTTGCTGGTTATCGCGTGTGCGCGCCGCGATGACATCCCGGGTGTGATGTCTGTCATTCCTGCCTGTATCACGACTGTGACAACCGTCACGGCTACCGCTGTGCATCGCTGCGAACATTACGTTAACCGGGTGACGGTGGTGCATAGCCACCTGCAACGAAAGGGCACAACATGGATATTCTCAAGTTTGGCAGCCGATTCCAGTCGGCAATCCTCCTTCTTTTGGCGATGACCGTCGTGGCGGGTGTACCGAGCGCATCGGGCGGTTTGTCGGGTGCAACGGCGCCGGAATTTGCGTTGCGAAATGCCGCTGGTGAGCAGGTGGCTCTCAGCGATCTGCGCGGTGAGGTTGTGATGATCAATTTCTGGGCAACCTGGTGTGGCCCATGCCGACAGGAGATGCCGCTGCTCGACGAATTACACAGCCGTTACAACCGCGTCGGCTTTAGCCTGTTGGGGGTCAACATCGACGATGACCAGAAACGCGCATATGATGGGTCTAATGATTCACATGGGTGTTTGTGATCAAGATATGTAAGCTGTTGAGCAAGAGATTTGAGAAAGTTTTTGAGTTGAGTTTTGAAG
>JBCCZN010000011.1:0-26351 GCA_039187375.1 Pseudomonadota bacterium | reverse complement strand
CAGCCGCTATGATCTGGAGCGGGTGGAGGCTTCGCCGTGGGCAAAAGCCAAATGCATGCCGCCGCCGATCACGTCTTCCAGAAGGCCTTGCTGTTCCGCCGTGCCGAGGTCTGCGATCAGGCCGCCTGCCAGCACTGCTTTTTGTGCACCGATCAACCGATCCGCGATCCAGCCTCCGGGTAAGCAGATCAAATAAACCGATGACAAATACAAACCGTAAATGGCATTCGCCGTGGCGTCCGAGAATCCAAGCCCGCCGTCGACAATTTGCGTTGTCATGAACAATACGAGCAGTGCGCGCATGCCGTAGAAGCTGAAGCGCTCCCACATTTCAGTGAAAAATAGCGTCATTAACCCGCGCGGGTGCCCGAGTACGGTGCCGCCTGGCGCCGCAGATGCTTGCGTATTCATAGTGTTTCCCCTAACCAGATCGCATAAGCTTTTCGGATATCGCAGTCGCAGTCAACGCCACCGGGTTATGGCAAGCTGCTGATGTGGAACCCCATAGCGGTTTCGAGTGTCGTATTGTTAGGGTGGTGGCAGAAAGAAGGAGAGATCGATGGCAAGACGTTCAATGACTGTGTTTATCGTTGCAACACTGTGTGTCATCGGTGGCTGCGCCAGTTCCCAGGAGATTCAGGAGGCGCATCGCGCGTCACAGGAGCCGCCGCAGACCGGTTCGTTGCTGCCGGCCAGTGGCGACCGGGAATCGCCGCGCGATGTTGAGGTGATCACCGAGAACGATATTCGTGAATCCGGTGCGCTGGATCTGGCGGATGCGATCCGCCGCAACTCGACAGCTGTTCGCTAAGCGTCATTTTCATCCGCGGCATCGGCGGCTTCTTCTGCGGCGCGTGCCGCCAGTTTATCGCGCAGCAAAATCTGTGAGCCGATAATGCCCAACTCGAACAGAATATAGACCGGAATCGCTAGCATCGTCTGGCTAAGCATGTCTGGCGGCGTCAGGAACATCCCGACGACAAAGCAACCGAGAAATACATAGGGGCGGATGCCCTTTAGTTTCTTTGGTGTAGTGAGGCCTGCCCAGACTAGCAGTACGGTCGCCACGGGGACCTCGAATGCCAATCCGAATGCCAGAAACAAGGTCAGCGCAAATGTCAGGTAACTGGCAATGTCGGTCATGTTTTCCACCCCTTCCGGGGCAAACGCAACGACAAACTTGAATACCAGCGGAAAGACAATGAAATAGGCGAAGGCGACGCCTAGGTAGAACAGCGTAATGCTGCTACCCAGTAGCGGAATCGCGAAGCGTTTTTCCTTGCGATACAGACCCGGTGCGACAAATGCCCATGCTTGATACAGGATGACCGGCATCGCAATAAAAATGGCAATGAAGAATGCCAGTTTGAAGGGTGTGAAGACCGTAGATGCCGGATCGGTGGCAATCATTGTGTTACCGACCGGCAGTGCTTTTTGCAGCGGCAGTGACACATACGTAAACAATTTTTGCGCGAATGGCACCAGGCAGACAAACACGACCAATACCGCGCCGAATGCGCGCATCAGACGATTGCGCAACTCTAGAAGATGCGACAGCAAACTGCCTTCTTCGAGTTCCTCGTCGTAGGAATCGTCGACGACACTCATCTTGGGTCTGCCTGTGCGGTCTGGTCGTCTGCGGCATCTGAGTCGGTGTCGTCGGTGTCGGCGGCTTCCGGATCAGGATGTGTCAGCTTGCGCACGTCGTTTTCGAGCTCGTCAAGACCGAGTTCCTGCTTGATGTCGACCCGATCGGGCAACGTGGAGGTCAGTTTTTTGAGTTCCAGCTCATCTTCAAGCTGATTAGCGAGGTTCTGCTGGACACGACGGGCATAGCCGATGAACTGACCGATTTTGCGCGCAACCTCTGCCATGCGCTCGGGCCCGAGCACCACCAGCATGATCGCGAAGATCAAAATCAGCTCGGACGCACCCATGCCACCCATCGCTGCGTTGCCTCAGCCGGTCAGGATTGTTTGCTGTCGTCTTTGCTCGGCGTCGATTCGAAGGTGGCGTCGTTGCGCTCTTCGATCGACGGTTTCGCGTCGGCATTTTTTTCGCCATCAGATACGGCACTGCGAAAGCCCTTGATCGCCGATCCTAGATCGCTGCCAATGGTGCGGAAGCGCTTGGTACCAAAAATGGCCAACACGATCAGCAGGACGATCAACAGCTGCCAAATGCTAATTCCACCAATACCCATCGCTAGATCCTCTCATCAGTCAGTCTATCGCGACCCGTTATGATACTTGATCTTATCCGGGTAATTATGTCGACCAGGTTTCATTTGGCGCCAATCACCATGAACGACGCTGTTTTGTCGTTAATCCGGGCCGATTTCAAGCCAAAAGGTCACCGGGCCGTCGTTAATGAGTGAAACGGCCATATCCGCACCGAAGATACCTCGAACCGTGGGGACACCTGCGCTTGCTACCGCATCGCAAAACGCCTCGAAATACTGGCGTCCCAGCGCTGGCGGTGCGCATGAATCAAAGCTGGGGCGACGGCCCTTGCGGGTATTCGCAGCGAGGGTGAATTGTGGCACCAGCAACACCTCACCGCTGCTATCCAGCACGCTGCGGTTCATTTTGCCATCGGCATCTTCAAACACGCGATAGTGAATCAGCCGTTGCGCCAGCTTGATGGCCTGTTCGTGGGTGTCATGTTTTTGCACACCCACCAGCACCAATAGTCCGTTACCGATGCGTGCAACCTCTTGACTGTCGACGCTGACACCCGCTTCGCTAACCCGTTGCAACAACGCGATCATCGCGCTGCGCATCCATACGTAACTGTGAGGATCATCGAGCAACTCCGCTGCCAGCGCTAAACCTGCCTGCGTAATGTAGTGCATGACGGTGCTGCCAGCCAATGTCGTTCGACGCCATGGAAGGTACCCCGACTGCCTGGCCAGCGCCGGCTGGTAGCGCTGTCAACTTCGCCTCACTGTGGCATATTCGTTGTCGGATAACGCTGCTAAGGGGAGACGCGTATGCAACGACGTCGGTTTGTAAAAGGGCTCGCAGCGGGCGGCTTGGCTGCGGGTTTGTCCGCGTGCAGCAGTGACTGCGAGACGACAACCACCCGTGCAGACGCTCGCACATTCAATTGGAAGATGGTCACGACCTGGCCACCAAATTTTCCCGGTTTGGGTGCGGCCGCGACGAATCTTGCTAAACGTATCGAAGCCGCATCGGGCGGTCGTATCCGTATTCGCGTCTATGCCGCTGGTGAGTTGGTGCCTGCGTTCGAGACATTTGATGCGGTCTCCCGCGGTACAGCGGACATCGGTCACTCGGGTGCGTATTACTGGAAAGCGAAAATTGAAGCGGCGCAGTTTGTGGCCACCATCCCGTTCGGCCTGAATGCCGCCGAAATGAACGGCTGGATGTACTACGGTGATGGCTTGTCACTGTGGCAAGCGCTATACGAGCCCTTTGGGGTGGTGCCTTTTCCCGCAGGCAATACCGGTGCACAGATGGGTGGTTGGTATAACCGCGAGATCAATAGCGCCGAAGATCTGAAGGATCTCAAGATGCGCATCCCTGGACTGGGTGGCGAGGTGCTAAAGCGCGCCGGCGGCATTCCGGTCACCTTACCGGGGGGTGAAATTTTTACGGCGCTGCAGCTTGGCAATATCGATGCGACCGAATGGGTTGGCCCGTACAACGATGTCACGTTTGGTTTTCCGCGGGTGGCCAAGTATTACTACTACCCGGGTTGGCATGAGCCCGGTCCGATGCTGGAAGCGATCATCAACGGCGACCGCTGGGCGGAGCTACCCGACGATTTGCAGGCGATTGTCAGAGACTGTTGTCAGGCCATCAACTGCGACATGTTGGCCGAGTACAGCTTCCGCAACGCGCAAATTTTCAATGATCTGGTCAAGAACCCGGAGGTCGATGTACGGGCATTCCCGACAGAGGTACTGCAGGTGATGCGCGAACATACCGATGCGGTGGTTGCTGAGATCACGGCACGCAATGCCGATGCAAAACGGGTGTATGCGTCCTTGGATGCGTACCGTCGATTGTCGACACCGTTCCAGCTCGCCACCGAGGTTGCGGTGCTCAACGCGCGTAACGAAACGTCAAGCTAACGCGGGCGCGGTCCGCGCCCGGCTCGACACCGCGTACGCCATGAAAGGCCATGCGTGATGTGCCGCCCATGACGATAACATCGCCATCAAATACCCGAGTCGATAATGGCTTGCCGCCTCGGCTCCTGCCGTAGAGCAAGAACTCCGCGGCCAGACCCATCGACAGCGTGACCACCGGTTGGCTGAAGTCACCTTCGTTACGATCCTGATGTGAGCTCATCCGGTCTCCCGGCAGATAGCGGTTAATCAGACAGGCGTTAGCATTGAAATCCGCGTAACCCACGGCACCAGCGGCACGCTTGGCCAGCGTTGCCCATGTATCTGGCATGGCAGGCCACGCACTGCCATTCAGTGGATCCGTTGCCTGATAGCGGTAACCGGTTGCATCGGAGACCCAGCCCAGCTCGCCGCAATTGGTGATTGCGACCTGAATGCGTTTGCCGCCGGGCGTGTTTTGGTGACGCCATGGTGAGGCGGCAATGATCGTGCGCAAGTCGGCCCGCAGTAATCGGGTATCGGCGAACGCGGCAAGCTGGAATGTGCCCGGCAATAATTCGACGATGGACGGTCTTGAGTCACGAAACAGGTCATCCATGCCGACGATGCTAGAATCAGGTGATGTTCGCGCGCAAGCTGACCAAGTTTCTGCACTCCGTAGCCGGCGCCGGTTATGCCGGTGGCATCGCCGCGTATCTGGCGCTGATGACATTCGCGCCGGAAATCAGCACGGGCGCGGATCACATGGCGCTACGCTATGGCATCGCCGGTTTGTCCAAGTGGATCATCATTCCGTCCATGCTGATTTGTTTGATCAGTGGTTTGTTAGCGATGATCCTGCATTACCCATTCATGGAAATGCCTTGGGTATGGATCAAAGCATTGAGTGGTGTGCTGGTGTTTGAAGCCTCATTGGCTGCGATCGATGGCCCTGCGCAAGCCGCCAAGCGAGCCTATGACAAGGCAGCGGACGGTGAGATCGATCCGGCCACACTGCAGAGCCTGGTACACGATGAATGGATGGCCTTAACGGTATTGCTGCTGCTGGCATTGGCCAATATTGCGCTGGCTGTTTGGCGGCCGCGTTTCCGCCGCTTCATCGAGATTGTCTCCAGTTGATCAGGTCGCGGCCTTAACCGTAAATGACACTGGGTAGCCAGGTGGCTATTTGCGGCACCAAAGCCAGTACCAGCATGGCCAGCAATTGAATGATGATAAACGGTATGACGCCCCGATACAGGTCGCCCGTTGTCACCGATGCGGGTGCCACGCCGCGCAGATAGAACAGCGCAAATCCAAACGGCGGCGTCAAGAATGAGGTCTGCAGGTTGATTGCGATCATGACACCCAACCAGATTGGATCGATACCGAGCCCGAGCAGTACCGGTCCGACAATCGGCACCACCACAAAGGTGATTTCGATAAAGTCGAGCACAAAGCCGAGCAAAAACATCACCAGCATGACAACCACAAAGGCAGACCACATGCCGCCGGGCAAATCTGCCAATAGCGCATGCACGGCAACATCGCCGTCATAGCCGCGAAACACCAGCGCGAAAATAGAGGCACCGATCAGGATCAGAAACACCATGCTGGTGACCCGAACGGTGCGTTGCATGATGTCTTCAAGCGCCGCGATATTCAGCGAACCACGCAGTGCCGCCAGGCCCAGCGCGCCCGCTGCACCGACACCGGCGGCTTCGGTTGGCGTTGCCTTACCGGTCAGAATTGACCCCAGCACCATGATGATCAACACCAGTGGTGCCAGGAGCGCGCGGATAAACTGACCGGCGCCAAGTGGCGCACGCTGTGCTTCGGTCGGCGCGGGCATTAGCGTCGGTTGTCGCCACGCCAGCCAGATCAGCCAGGCCAGATACAGCCCGACCAACATCAAACCGGGTAACAATGCGCCGGCAAACAGGTCGCCAACCGAGATCGTCTTACCGGAATAATTGCCGCTGGCGATTTGTGCCTGCTGATTGGCTGCCGACAACACGTCGCCGAGCAATACCAAGACGATTGAAGGCGGAATAATCTGGCCGAGGGTGCCAGCCGCGCATATCGTGCCGGTGGCAACGCTTGGCGCATAACCGCGTTTGAGCATAGTGGGTAATGACAACAAACCCATCGTGACCACGGTCGCACCGACGATGCCGGTACTGGCTGCCAGCAACATGCCGACCAGCACGACCGCGATACCCAGGCCGCCACTGCCACGCGAGAATGCACGCGACAAGGCGTCGAGCAGCGCCTCGGCAATCTTCGCGCGCTCAAGCGTAATGCCCATGAAGATAAATAACGGTACGGCCACCAGCGTGTCGTTGGTCATGATGCCGTAGAGTCGATTCGGAATGCTGCCCAGAAATGCTGCGTCGAATTGGCCCGTTATGAGACCGATTGCGGCGAATACCAGTGAGGTGCCAGCAAGCGTCAGAGCAACGGGGAAGCCAGCCATCAATACGATGACGACGCAGACAAACAACGCCAGTGCCATCAGGCTCACTCGCTATGCTCCGTATTGCTGTCTTGCCGGTCCTGGCGCAACGTCGTCACGGCGTCGGCCGCCATCAACAACCCTTGTAGTCCCAGCAGCGCCGGCATGACCAACATCAGTGTCTTGGCGATGCTGGGAAATGGATAGGGCAAGCCGCCTGCTTGCGATGAGGTTTCAAACCCGGCCCAACTGCCACGCGTACCGAACACATAGTCCCATGACATCCAGAGGACGATGCCGGCAACGGGTAGCAACAGCACCAATACGCCAACCAGATCAATCCAGGCGCGAGTACGTGCACGCATACGTTGATAGAAAATATCGACACGAACGTGTTCGTTGTGTTGCAACGTATAGCCGATACCCAGCAAAAATATGCAGGCATGCAGCCAGGTTGTGAGCTCCTGCATCCAGATACGGCCAAATCCAAACAGATCTCGTGCCACGATGACGGCGACGACATTGATCACCATCAGCAACGTCAACCAAGCGACCGCGCGGCCAAGGCCGGCGTTGATACGCTGTAGCGAAGAGCGCCTTCGTGTCGAGGTCATCGGCGCCAGAATGTGGGTGTGATCAGCACCAGCAATGTGAAGATTTCCAGACGTCCCAGCACCATTGCCAAAATGCTGATCCACTGCGCAGCCGGTGGCACATTCATAAATCCGGCAGTGACCTCGCCGAGGCCGGGTCCAAGGTTATTGAGTGTGGCGGCGACGGCAGCGAACGCGGTCACCTGATCCAGCCCGGTAGACAGCATCCCTAGTAAAAGCAGTATGAAAACGACGACGTAAATCGAGAAAAAGCCCCAGACCGCTTCAACCACCCTTTTGGAAACCGCTTTGCGGCCCATCCGCACAGGAATTTCGGCACTCGGGTGCACCAGTCGCGCGATCTCTCGCGCACCCTGTCGGTACAGCAGCAAGGCGCGCATGACCTTGATGCCCCCGGCTGTTGAACCGGCGCAACCGCCGATAAAACTTGCCAGCAGCAACAACACGGGCAGTGCGCCTGGCCAGATCGAGTAATCAGCTGTTGTGAATCCGGTTGTTGTTGCGATTGACACGGCCTGGAACAAACTGTCGATGATCGCCTCCGACAACGAGGTGTAGGTCTGTGTGAATAACAAACCGAGCATCATGATCAAGGCGACGGAACAGAGAATCACAACATAGGCACGAAATTCGGGATCCTCTGCATAGTGTCTAACGGCCGTATTGCGCCAAGCGTAAAAGTGCAGCGAAAAATTGATGCCGGCGAAAAACATGAACATCACCGACACCGAGTCAATCAGCGTGTTGTCGAAATAGCCGATGCTGGCATCGTGGGTCGAGAAGCCGCCGATCGCAACCGTCGAAAAAGCATGGCAGATTGCATCGAACAGATTCATGCCCGCAGCCCAATAACCGATTGCGCAACAGATCGTGAAACCGAGATAGACATACCACAGTGCTTTGGCAGTCTCAGTGATGCGCGGCGTCAATTTGTTGTCCTTGACCGGGCCGGGCGTTTCCGCGCGATACAGCTGCATGCCGCCGACGCCGAGCATCGGCAGAATGGCCACCGCCAGCACGATAATTCCCATGCCGCCGAGCCACTGTAGTTGCTGGCGGTAGAACAGGATCGACTGTGGCAACGAATCCAGACCGATGATCACAGTGGCACCCGTCGTCGTCAGACCGGAGATGGACTCGAATACCGCCTCGGTAATAGTGAGAGAGGGGTTGGGTGCGAGATACAGTGGTGTGGCGCCAATGCTGCCCAGCACCAGCCAGAAAGAGGCTACCACCAGAAACCCGTCACGCAGCCGCAAATCCTTGCGCGCTCGTCGCGCTGGCCAGAACAACAAAAATCCCAGCGCCAGAATAAATCCAAATGAGCTTGCGAATACGGACCAGCTCGCATCGGCATAAATAAACGAGACGATAATCGGTGGCAACATCGTGATGCTGAACATCATCAGCAGCAATCCGAGGATGCGTTGAACAACGAGCCAGTTCATCGTGACGCTAGAGGAACGACACCCCGACCTGGAATAACGCTTCAACATCGTCGATGCGGCGTCGGTCAGTCAGGAAAATGATGACGTGGTCATCCGCCTGAATTTCGGTGTCATGGTGGGCGATGATCACCTGTTCATTACGCACGAGTGCCGCAATCGAGGCTCCTTTGGGGAGTGCCAGACTTTCGATGCTCTTACCTACCACCTTGCTAGTGCCGCTGGCACCATGCGCGATGGCCTCGATAGCCTCGGCCGCACCGCGACGTAACGAGTGGACCTTGACCACGTCACCACGGCGTACATGTGCCAGCAAAGAGCCGATCGTGATCTGTTGCGGCGAAATCGCGATATCGATGCTGCCGGACTCCATCAGTTCGGCATACGAAGGTCTGTTGATGAGTGCCATCACCTTATGGGCACCGAGGCGTCGTGCGAGCATCGCGGAGAGGATGTTGGCCTCGTCGGCGTTGGTGAGTGCACAAAACACGTCGGCGCTATCAATGTTCTCTTCGAGCAATAGATCCTCGTTGGCCGCATCGCCATTGAGTACGATTGCTTTCGAGAGTTGCTCCGAGATGTATTGCGCGCGTGCCGGATTGCGTTCAATGATCTTGACCTGATTGGTTTTCTCCAACGTTCGTGCCAGTTGTAAACCAATATTGCCGCCACCGGCGATCACCACGCGCCGCACTGGATCTTCGAGCTTGCGCATCTCGCTCATGAATACACGGATGTTCTCGCGCGCGGCGATAAAGAACACTTCGTCACCCTCGCGGATGACCGTATCGCCATGCGGCTCGATCGAACGGCCATTGCGATAGATCGCGGCAATACGCGCTTCAGTGTTTGGGTGATGTTCCTTGATGTTTTTGATTTGCTGACCCACCAACAGGCCGTCGCGGTCGGCTCGTGTGCCCACAAGGCGCACCCGGTCATCGGCAAATTCCAGCACCTGTAATGCGCCCGGATACAGTATGAGTTGTTCGATGTGGTCACAGACCAGTTGCTCAGGGCTGATACGAACGTCGACGGGCATCGATTCCTGAGCAAATAGTCTATCGGCTGTCATGTACTCTGCAGCGCGAATACGTGCGATTTTAGTAGGCGTGCGGAACAGTGAATAAGCGACTTGGCAGGCAACCATATTGGTTTCGTCAGAATCGGTCAGCGCGATGATGATGTCAGCATCTCGACCGCCAGCACGCTCGAGCACGTTGGGATAGCCGGCATGACCGACAACCGTGCGAATATCCAACCTGTCCTGCAACTCGCGCAACACTTCCGCGTTGACGTCAACGACGGTGACGTCGTTGGACTCTTCACGCGACAGCTGTTGCGCTGCGCTTGCACCGACCTGGCCGGCACCGAGAATCAGGATCTTCATTAACTCGGATTCTACATCAACTCAAGGTTGGCATAGTTGAGCACAAGCCATTTTGTGCCGGCGTTCTCAAAGTTCACCTGCACACGTGCGTGAGCGCCCTGTCCCTCACAATTGAGCACGACACCATCGCCGAATTTGGCGTGCCGCACCGGTCGACCCAGCTGCACGGCCGGTGCTTCACCGCCACCGCGCAGCCCCGGCCGCGTACTGACCGGCCGGCTGACATTAGCCCGCGGGCGAATGTCCTCGAGTAATTCGGTTGGAATTTCGTTGATAAACCGCGATTTGACGGCAAAGCTGTCCATTCCATGCAAACGTCGCTGTTCTGCGTAAGTGAGATATAGCTCGGCCATTGCCCGCGTGCAGCCGACGTAACACAGGCGCCGTTCCTCTTCGAGCCCGGCCGGGTCATTGATCGAACGTTGATGCGGAAACAGGCCATCCTCCATACCAGCGATGAACACCAGCGGAAACTCCAGTCCTTTTGCTGAGTGTAGTGTCATCAGCTGGACGCAATCTTCCCAGGCATCGGCTTGTCCTTCTCCAGCCTCCAGCGCTGCATGCGCCAAAAACGCATCGACCAGCGACAGCGCTTCGTCGTTGTTGTCCGGTGAAAAGCCGCGCGCAGCACTGACCAGTTCCTGCATGTTCTCCACGCGCGTGGCGGCCTTGTCGGCACCTTCTTTGTCATAGTGGGTCGAGAGCTGGCTGGTATGGATCAGATGGTCGACCGTTTCGTGCAGCTCCAGCCCATCGACCTGCTGCGCCATCGCTTCAATCAGCTCCAAAAACCGTCTAACCGGGGCCGATGCCCGCCCTGCATCCGGATCGCTGGCGATAGCACCGGCGGCACGCCACAAAGAACAGGCGTTATGGCGAGCGTAGTCACGAATTAATGTGATGCTGCGCGCGCCGATGCCCCGGGTTGGCACGTTGACCACGCGCTCGAACGCCGCGTCGTCATCGCGGTGACTGACCAAGCGTAAATAGGCCAGTACATCCTTGATCTCAGCGCGCTCGAAAAAGCGTAGGCCACCGTAGACCCGATAGGGAATGCGTGCATTCAGCAGCATTTCCTCAAGTACCCTGGATTGGGCATTGGAGCGATATAGCACGGCCGCTTCATCACGCCGATGGCCTTGAGCGATCCAGTCGCGCAGACGATTGACGATGAAATCTGCTTCATCACGCTCGTTGAACGCAGCATACAGTCTGATTGCCGCCCCATCACTGCCGTCCGTCCACAGATTCTTGCCCATGCGACCACCGTTGTTGGCGATGATTGCGTTGGCTGCGTTCAGGATATTGCCGGTGGAGCGATAATTCTGCTCCAGCTTGACGACCTGTGTGTCCGGGAAGTCCTTGGCAAATCGCCCGATATGCTCAACGCGGGCGCCACGCCAACGGTAGATTGACTGATCGTCATCCCCAACGGCAAACGGTACAGCGCCGCCACCGGTCAGCATTTTCAGCCAGGCATACTGTATGGCGTTGGTATCCTGAAACTCATCGATGAGGATATGTCTGAAGCGTCGCTGGTAGTGCGTCAGCAGTGTCTCATTGTCGCGCCATAACTCGTGGGCGCGAAGCAGAATTTCAGCGAAGTCGACCAATCCGGCGCGCTCGCAGGCTTCTTGATACTCGGCGTAAAAGGCGACCAGTCTCTGACGATTGGGGTCATCGCCAGGGTCGATATGTTGTGGCCGCAGTCCTTCATCCTTGTTGCTATTGATGAAGCCACGTACTTCGCGGGCAGACCACTCAGGATCTGCGCTTGCCGAGTCTTTAATCAGGCGCTTGACCAGTCGTTCCTGGTCAGCGCTATCGATGATCTGAAAATTCTGTGCCAGGTTGGCCTCGCGCCAGTGGCGTCGCAATAAACGATGTGCCAACCCATGGAATGTACCGATCCAAAGATGCTGCACCGGCATATCTAACAAAGACTCAATCCGGGCACGCATCTCGGCGGCGGCCTTGTTGGTAAAGGTCACTGCGAGCAGGCTTTGCGGTGACATACCGTCTACCTGTATCAGCCAGGCGGCCCTATGCACCAGCACCCGGGTCTTGCCACTGCCAGCGCCGGCAATGACGAGTTGGGGTAAGTGTTCGGCTGTGACGGCGCGGCGTTGTGCGTCGTTCAGATTGTCGAGTAACAGGCTCGGGTCCATCCCGCGCATTGTGCCCTAAAAAAAGCCCCGCAGGTGCGGGGCTCAGGAGTCAGGTTCAAGTTGACGGTAAAGGGAGAGGGTTTGTCAGCTAGAACCTGTATTCTCAAGTAATGCGGTGAGTTGTTGACTGAAGCGACGAACTTCGAGGGGTTTGCTCATGGTCGGCAGCCAGCGGGCTCGTTGGGCGCGTTTGCGCTCCACTAGTAAGGCCCTGCGATGCAGCAGATGGGATAGGCCGGCGTTGACAAAATCGGATGCTCGCATGCCTGGCATATTCTCCTCGTATAACACCAAGTCTGGTGTCCGACGCGCACTGATTCGGATTGCGGCGCTGCCGTCCGTGGCAGCAACCGCCTGGACCCCGAGAGTGTTGACGATTCGAGCGATGGTTTTGCAGACCTCGCGGTTCTTATCGCAGATCAGCACGTACCTGTGCATCTCGTTGCGACCTTCCCCGCGGTTCTGGCCCTTCGGCACAAACAGCATCGCTCCAGTCGTTTGCATGATCTTTCCCTGTTAGCGGCGTCCTATCCTTGGACTGGTTCCCGAGACTTAAGACCTTACGCGTCTAACTACCAGCAATGTATAAGGGAAAACCCTGATTCGACTTAGGGAAACTACTGAAAAGACATGTAGTTAAGGCTGGTTTTGGAAGAAGAGGTCGTCAAGAAAATGACTCAAACAACCAATTTGTCTGTTTTTGACGAGCTTTATTGTCGAACTTAGTTGATCGTTGTTAGGTTATTTCTAAGGGCGTATTTGGTCAGTTCCGCAACACTATGCAGACGCGTTTTGCGAGAAATCTGGCGACGGTGCGTCTCAATTGTTTTTTCGCTGACGAATAATTTGGCTGCAATTTCACGTGTTTTCATGCCATCTGCAATACAGCGAAGCACTTCGATCTCGCGCTCTGTCAGTGTTTTGCGGGGGTCATGTCGACGTTTCGACATCACGATGTCGGCAATCCCTTCACCCAGATAGACTTTGCCCTCAAGCACGTCGGCGAATGCGTGGGACAGCTCGTCAAATGCTGATTCCTTGCGGATATAGGCCATTGCGCCGGCATCCAGCATGCCGGTCACATACATGCGCTCGGCATGCATCGATACGGCGATAATGCGCACATCCGGAGCCGCATGGCGTATGGCGTGAGTGGCATCAATGCCGTTCATGTCCGGCATGGCAACATCCAGCAGCATGATGTCAGGTTGCAACGACTTGGCCAGGGCCACCGCATCTTCGCCACTGCCACCCTGGCCGATTACCTCGATATCTGCGTCCATGCCTTGCAGCAGTGACGTCAGTCCATCGCGCACCAACTGGTGATCATCGACTATGACAACATTTACAGACATTACCTTGCGCTCCTCATAGTGAGCCCGGTTCCGATTCGTCGAAGAACATCGACTTGCGGATAGACGCCCGGGTGCCACCACCGGGTCTTGGCGTGAAGTCGATAGCCAGATCAAACCGCTGCAGGCGTTCGCGCACCGCCAACAGACCGAGCTGGGCCGCATTGCCCAGGTCTTCCTGGTTCTGAATCCACCAGGCGCCGCGTTGACCGTCATCACTGACGGTGGCTAACGCAAAACCGCGCTCATCCCAACTGATCGTAACCCAGATCGTGCCACCACCGGAATGAGCAATACCGTTGGTGATCAACTCGCATAAAGCGTGGTATAGCGCAATGCGCAGCGGTTCATCGATGGGAACCCTACGGCCATTCTCGCTGATACGCAGGTCAAAACCGGTGTCTTCGGAGAGTTGATCGCAGAAATTTTGCACTGCCGGGACCAACCCAAGCTCGTACAGCACAGACGGACTGAGACTGCGCAGCATCGAGCGAGCCTCGGCCAGAGTTTCATCAACAATTTCGGTGATGGCATCGATCGCATCCGGCGCAGACACGCGTTTCTGCTTGAGCTCACCGAGCTTCATCCGCAGCACCGCTAATTGTTGAATTGGTCCATCATGCAACTCTACCGATGTATTGCGGCGTACGCGTTGCTCGGACTCGGAAAAGCGTGCAGCCAATTCACTGAGTTGGTGTTCAAACCGACGAATCTTAAAGTGATAGCGTTCGCGGTTGAGGTAGCCGAGGTAATAGTCGGCAATGGCCTGTAACAGGGTGGGCGCATTGCGTCGCCGCAGATGATCGCGCGCGTGTGCAATCAGCACAATAAATCCGGCGGTTTTCTCAATACTGATAATCGGAAACACATACATTTCGGCAGAGTGCGGTAATGCGAATCGACTGACAACGCTGGCTGCTGCTGGCTTGTGGCGCTGTGAGTGTTCGATCTGTAAAGACTGCCCAAGCAAAATTTCGCTTGCGATTTCCGGCATATCGCTGAGTCTGATATTGACCGTTTTGAGCCGGTTTTCATCGTCCGGTTCTTGTCGACGCCAGAAGCTGATACAGGCAGCGGTATCACCATCTTCCTCGATCCGATACAGCCGTACCTGATCGGCGAAGCAATACTGTCCGGCCAAACGCAGCGCTTCAGTCAGATCGAATCGCATGCGTTGCAGGCTAACTGCGTTATCAGTGGTTTCGGCACTGAGCATCGACATCATCAATTGGCGGCGATGGCGATCGAGATAAACCAGACGGCGCACGCCGGCGAGCAATGCACTACAGGCGAGCGGTCCCGCGATTAATACAAAAGCGCGTTCAGAGGCTGACGCGATGGCGCTCCAATCCAGTGTTGGTGTGGTTTGGACCAGAATGATTAGTCCACCGGTCACGCCAAAAAATAAAAACAGATACGCGCGTAGCAGGCTGGTGGTTTGCGAAAATATCAGTGCGGACAAAAACGCGATGAGAAAAGGAAAGTGCGAGTGATAGCCAATCCAGTTCTCGGTATTTTCGGCGAAGCCTAGTTCGACACTACAACAGACGACGAACAGTAGCCCGGAGCTGATCGTCAGAACGCGTTGCCGCAGCGTGACAATGAGCGGTCGGCCATAGGGCAAGCGTGATACGGCTAGCGGTGGTGCGACTAAAATGACGCCGACAAAGACGCTATAGGCTTGCAGCAAAAAGTCCGGTTCGAAACCGTACTCCTGCCATGGCCAACCGACTTGAAGCAGCGCAAAACCGATGGCAGCAATGACGGTGCCAACCGCAAGCGCTGGCAGTAGTTCATGCGGTAGGTAATCGCGCCGATGCCCAGCCATTAACATCATCGGTGCTGCAATGATCACCCCACCGGCGCATAGCATCAACACAATGCAGTTCAGTGAGTGCAGCGGCGTTTGGCCAAAGACAACGACATCAAAGAAAAAATAGAGCGACGATAGACTGCCCGCTACCCAAGGCCATCGATACATGCGCACCAGCACCATGGCGCCGGTGAAAAAACCCAGCGTCAACCAGGCGATCGGACGCATCTGCCCTGCAGGTATCAACCATCGCTCGATAAAGTGCACCAACACGAAGCCAACGCACAGCAGTGATAGTTGTGTGATCAGTGAAAATTTGACCGGCACTGCCGGTATATCTGAACGATTGCGCGGCAGACTAACCAATGCGCGAAAGCTTTAGCAGTTTCTTCAGGTCCCCATGAAGACGTTTGCGATCAGCATTCAGTGGGTAAGACAACACAAGGTTTCCCACCGGGTCCATGATGTAGATTTTGTCGGTGGGCAAAGCTGCCAGCGCAGTGATCACTGACTTGCCCAGTTCGGCGTTTGCATCGAACCGATACAGTGCATCATCATCCGCTGCTGCGGTTGCGGCGCCTTTGCGCACTACCAGTGCCCGCGCAATACGGTCAATCTCCCGCCCCGTTGCCAGGCGAACCTGTGTGATGGTTGTTAATGCCTCGTTGCACTGACCATCGCAGACGCCTTCGGACAGGACGAATAGTGTCCAGCGGCTGCGCAACTCGGTATTGAAATGCAGTTGCGCAGGCAATGCGATCTCTGGGGATACAAACCGACCGTAATTCACCTGCGCATTACGTTCGTAACCGCCGAAATACAGTACCGTGGCGATAATAAAAGGCCCGAAAAATACGCCGGCCAGCAACATCAGCTGCAAACGGCCGCGGCTGGTCGAAGTGGGTTGTTTATTGACTGTTGCGTCGTCGTTCACGTCGAAACCACGCGGCCATAAGAATCGTTAATGCCACAGACATCGCAAGCCATTGCACCGCATAGCCAAGGTGCCGTTCAGCTGGCAATCCGCCCGGGGTCCAGACCCGATCATAGCCCCCGACTGCGTCCGCATCCAGCAGTAATACCCAGTTGAGCAACGGTCGTTCAAGTAACGCTTCAAGCTCTTTAAGTGTTGGAAACTGGGTGATCATCGGCCAGGTAGTCGAGATATCGGTCTCGCCCAGGCGCAAACCCGCTGTCGGCAATTTACCTACTCGCCCGCTGAGCGCGAGCGTTGTCGTGGGCGCAACCACATCGCCCAATGGCTTGCGTTCGGCGCTTTGCGGGATCCAGCCTCGGTTTACTAATAGCCAATCACCGTTTGCCAGCTTCAATGGCGTGATGACGAAAAAGCCATTACGGCCATCTCGCACCATATTATCGATCAGTATCTGGCGCTGGTGGTCGTAATGACCGTTGACTCGGACGGATTGGAATCGATCGGCCGGAAACTGCACCGCATTGACGCTGAGGGTTGGCGTTGTATCGCCGGCTTCAAACTGAGCCTGACGCTCGGTTTGGGATTGCCATTTACCCCATTGCCAGTGTGCCGCTGTCAACATCAATGCCATAAACAGGAGATAGACGAATCCGGGCAACCAGATCAGTCTAGGACGGTTCGGGCTATACTCTGCTGCCATTACTCAAGGATCCCGCGCAATGCGATTGATCATTATCCTCTTGCTGCTGGGTATTCTGGCGTCTTTAGGTTCTGGCTTATTCTACCTGACCCGTGATCAGCAAGATGGCAGTCGACTGGTACGCGCGCTGACCTGGCGCATCGGTTTGTCGCTGGTGTTGTTCGGTGCGTTGATTCTGTCCGGCTGGATGGGATGGATCACACCGGGTGAGTTGTAAGTCCACCCGGTGCCAGGCTCTAGAGCCAATAGACGAATATATACAGCCCTAGCCAGACCACATCGACGAAATGCCAATACCAGGCGGATGCTTCGAATGCGAAATGATGGGTCGCGGTGAAGTGGCCGCGCACCACCCGTACCCAAACGATAAACAACATCAATGCGCCAATGCTCACGTGCATGCCGTGAAAGCCGGTCAACATGAAAAACGTCGAGCCGTAAATGCCGCTTTCCATCGTCAGGTTCAGCTCGTGATAGGCGTGGATATATTCCACCGCTTGTAAGTAGACAAAGATAGCGCCGAGCAACCAGGTCAAGCCCAGGAAGGTAATCACCGTGTTGCGTTGCATGTGTTGCAGCGCGTGGTGTGCAACGGTGATCGTGACACTACTGGTCAACAGAATGGCGGTGTTGATCGCGGGCAGTCCGAGCGGCCCCATCGCCTCAAATTCACCGCCAACGCCTGATGGCCCATTAGTCGGCCACATCGCTTCAAACTCGGGCCAGAGCAGCAGACCGGTGAAGAAATTGTTGCTGCCGCCTTCAAGCCAAGGCAGTGCCATGTTGCGGGTATAGAATAACGCACCGAAAAACGCGGCAAAAAACATGACCTCAGAGAAAATGAACCAGCTCATTCCCATGCGGAATGACTTATCCACTTGCGCCGAGTACATACCCTTTTCGCTTTCATCGATGACCGCGCCAAACCAGCCAAACATCATGCCAATGACGATCAGAATCCCGAGTGCGAACAAATAGGGTCCGACGTCGCCGCCATTGAGCCAACCGGACACACCGACCATCGTGAATAACAGACCGATAGAACCCACGATGGGCCATGAAGAGCCATGTGGTACGTAGTATTTGTCGTTGTTTGCAGAATCGTTTGCGCTTGCCATTCAGGCTGTCCTTTGTTGTCTCAGGCGATGTCCCCGCGCCTGTCGGTCATCCGCAATCAGCAGCGTGCTAATCGGCAGACGGCATGTCCAGATCAAAAAAAGTATACGCCAGCGTAATCGTATCGATATATGTTGGCAGGTCCGCATCCACCATGAAGCGGACTGGCATTTCGAGCGTTTCGTTGCCCTCGAAAGGCTGGTTATTAAAACAAAAGCACTCCATCTTTTTCAGATAGTTGCTGGCCTTGTTTGGATAGACGCTGGGAATCGCCTGTGCCGTACGTCGCTGTTCGGTCAGATTACGGGCCAGAAAATCAATGTTATAGATCCGACCGGGTTGCACCGTCATGCTGTTCACCGTTGACCGGAACTCGTACGGCGCGTACTGATTGGTTGTCGTCGTGAACTGAATGGTTACCGTGCGCGACTCATCGATCGCTTCGACCAGCGCCACCGGCGCCTCGTTAGTGCGACCCCCGAAGCCGGTCAATTCGCAAAATGCATCGTACAGCGGTGGCATGACAAATGCGGCGAACGCAAACGTCGCCGCCGACATGGCGACCAGCTTTAATGGCAACCAGCGATCAGGCGCCACCTTAACCCGCTCCCTGACTGCGCAGCACACCAGCCAGAATAAAGCCGCCATACACCGCAAACGCGAGCACGAACAGCAGCCAAACGTTGCGTTTGACTCGCTTGCGCTGGTCGTCCCGGTTGAACGGCTCGCTGGCGCTCATCGGCTCGTGTGATAGTCGTCTTGAGGGATCACCGGTGGCTCGTCGAAGGTGTGATGCGGTGCCGGTGAGGGTACCGTCCACTCGAGCCCCTGCGGGTTATCCCAAACCTCCGCCGTTGCCTTTTGGCCGCCACGTGCGCAGGCGATGATGATGTACACCAGCAACAACTGCGACAGGCCGAAACCGAACGCCCCAACAGTCGCGATCATATTGAAATCAGCAAACTGCGTGGCGTAGTCCGGAATGCGTCGAGGCATGCCCGCAAGTCCCAGGAAGTGCATCGGGAAGAACGTCAGGTTGACGAAGAACGTGGTCAACCAGAAATGGGTCTTGCCGAGGAATTCGTTGTACATATAGCCGGTCCACTTCGGCAACCAGTAGTAAACGCCAGCAATGATCGCGAAAATCGCGCCGGGTACCAGAACGTAATGGAAGTGCGCTACGACGAAATAGCTGTCGTGATACTGGAAATCAGCCGGCACGATTGCGAGCATCAAACCAGAGAAGCCGCCAAGCGTGAACAAGAACAGGAAGGCGATCGAGAACAACATCGGCGTCTCGAAAGTCATGGCGCCCTTCCACATTGTTGCCGCCCAGTTGAACACCTTCACCCCGGTCGGCACGGCGATCAGCATGGTCGTGAACATGAAGAACAACTGCCCGGTGAGCGGCATGCCGGCCGTGAACATGTGGTGCGCCCAGACGATGAATGACAGGAACGCGATGCTCGCTGTGGCATAGACCATGGACTCATAACCAAACAGCGGCTTACGGGCGAACGTCGGAATGATCTCGGAGATGATGCCGAACGCCGGCAGGATCATGATGTAAACCTCGGGGTGACCGAAGAACCAGAAAATGTGCTGGAACATCACCGGATCGCCGCCTCCAGCGGCGCGGAAAAAGCTGGTGCCGAAGAACTGATCGGTCAGTAGCATCGTGACTGCGCCAGCCAATACCGGCATCACCGCGATCAACAGATAGGCGGTAATCAACCAGGTCCAGACAAACAACGGCATTTTCAAAAGCCCCATGCCCGGTGCGCGCATGTTCATGATCGTCACGATGATGTTGATCGCACCCATGATCGATGAGATGCCCATCAGATGAACCGAAAAGATCAGCATCGGGAATGCATCGCCGGTTTGCATCACCAGCGGCGGATACATCGTCCAGCCGCCCGCCGGCGCACCACCTGGTACGAACAGCGTCGACAGCAGGATGCCGAAGGCAACCGGCAGGATCCAGAACGACCAGTTATTCATGCGCGGCAGCGCCATATCCGGTGCGCCGACCATCAGCGGGATCATCCAGTTGGCCAGACCGACGAAAGCCGGCATAACCGCACCGAAGATCATGATCAACGCATGCATCGTGACCATCTGGTTGTAGAAATCCGGCGAGACAAACTGCATACCCGGTTGGCCGAGTTCTGTGCGAATGACCAGCGCCATCAGCCCGCCAACAAACAGCATTGTGAGGCTAAAGATCAGATACATCGAACCAATATCTTTATGGTTCGTCGTGAACAGCCAGCGACGGATACCGGTCAGCTCGGGGCCATGGTGGTCATCGTGATGGTCGTGGCTGGCGTCGTGATGGGTAGCGTTACTCATGTCTGACTTCCTTTATTCCTGGTTGGCCGCGAGCTTGGTCGTATTCACGCCCTGCTCCGCCTGCAATGCTGCGACGCGAGCGTCGTAGTCTTCTTGTGCGAGTACCTCGACGACGATTGGCATAAAGCCGTGATCCTGTCCGCACAGTTCTGCGCATTGTCCGCGATAAATGCCGGGCTCCTCAGCGAGGAACCAGACCTGATTGATATAGCCGGGAATGGCGTCTTTCTTGATCGCGAAATCGGGCATCCACCACGCGTGCAGGACGTCATTGGAGGTGATCAGGACCCGCACCTTCTTGTTTACCGGCACGATGACGTGGTTATCCACTTCGAGCAGATAGTTGGGCACACTCTCGGGATCGATACCGGAATTCAGACGTCGTGCATCATTACTGGTACGCGCCAGGTTGGAATAGAAACTGATGCCTTCGTCGAGGTATTCATATTCCCACTTCCACTGGTAAGCGGTGGCTTTGATAGTGACGTCAGGGTTACGGTCATCTTCGATCTTAACCATCGTCTGTGCCGCTGGCACAGCCATTGCCACCAAAATTACCACCGGGATCAATGTCCAGATGATCTCCGCTTTGGTCGAATGCGAGAACTGGGCTGGCTCTACTCCGCGCGATTTACGGTGTAAGACCAGTGCAAGGATCATCCAGCCAAATACGAACACAGCAATTGCGACGCAGACCCAGAAGATCAGCATATGCAGGCCATAAATTTCGCGGCTGATCGCGGTTACCCCTTCGCGCATGTTCAAATCCCATGCAGCGAGTGCGTTCACGCTTGGCAACAGCAGCAGCGCAAGCGCCGCCAGCGTCCGTTCGATTGTCTTCATGTGTCTTCCCGATTCGGAAAAATCCGACGCTTTGCGTCGAAGAGCTGGCAAGCACAGTCCCGCCAGCATGGTTGTCCCAGTTCAAATTGTACCTATTCCTGCCCTTCGGGGGCAGCTCTTCTAGCGTGATTCGCGACCCGGTTCGCAATCAACTCGGGCGTCAGACGCACTGTTATGTACTTGTCGAAGTACCTGGGCGATCCGATGCCGCAGTGCACGCTTTTCCTGGTCGATTAAAAATCGCCCGACAACCCACCAGCGCCCCTCGCGACCAAACGCCAGTTCTTCGGCGATGCCAGTGCCCCGTATCAGCTCGATACGGGTCCATGTCGTCGGCAATTCGCGCCGACGGGTCTCATTGCCGTCAGCGTCTCGGCTGATCAGTGTGATCGTTTGCGCGGTGATGTTGATTTCTTCGTGGCTCTGGCCGCGCAGCCAACTGTGGCGCAGCGCCCAACCGAGCAGTGCCAGCTCCAGTCCGGCGAAGGGGAGCACAGGCCAATACCCCATCAACACAAAACCAAACGCGATAATCAGACTGACGCTGGCGATGCCAACATAGAACAACACCAGACCGTTGGCGGTCAGTGAGCAGTTCGGTGTTAGCGTAAAACGGGTCATATCTACCTCAATTGAGTACGCATGGTACGCAATCGGCCGATCAGGGGCAAAGCTTTAGCGCTCGGTAATGGATGTCAAAAAGGTTTGTGAAACAATAATTTAAGACGACATTTAGACGCGCTTCGAGATTTGTGACGGACTAATACGTGTCTCGCTTGTTCTATCCCTTGGTAGCTGTCGCCACGCTTGCAGATAGACGATTTCTATTGTGATTTGGACGGGTCGACTGCGCGCCGCTAAGGCGTCGGTCATGCGCGCCCACTGTGCCGGGGTTGTCAGGCCTCTAGACTGTCTTGCTGGCAGTACGCCGCGTGCTCGCGCAAGCTGCAGATCCTGCCAGAGTCGGCCAACATCGGCGTAGGTCAGCGACAATCGCTCGACATCCAATACGGGTTCGCCCAATCCGTGGCGCATCAGCGCCTCACCCAGGTCGTGCATGTCAATAAATTCCATGACGTGGGCCCCGGCATCTACCGTCGCCCAGGCCTCGCGCAATTCACGCAGACTGTCCGGGCCGAGCGTGGCCATGACGCAGGCTCCGCCGGGTCGCAACACTCGGGCGATTTCGGCCAGCGCTGTATCAGGCGTTGTGTAGCGTGCCAAATCCAGATTGCTGAGCAGCAGCTCGGCGCTGCCATCGGCCAACGGCAATGAACTCAGCTCACCATCTCGCGGTGCCGGCAGTCGTCGCCACGGCAACAGTGTACGCGGGCGTGTCAGTGCGTCGCCGATCAGCTCCACCTTGGCGTCGCCGAACGTCTTGCGCGCCACGTTGGCCAGGCTGCCAGCATGGGTGCCAACCTCGACGATCGTTGATGGCGAGAACTTGAGCCAGGTCAATCGCTGCGCTAGTTCCGCGCAGGTGTGAGCATGTAAGACAGCGGAATGGTGACGCATTGACGCAATTATCGCGCACAAAATGCGGCAATGTGAGCTGTTTGTGGGCGAGCTGCCAACCGGCATGACCATCACGCTGTGCTTGTGAACTGCCGTCTTTGTAATTGGCCGGGCGCTGCATTGTGTGAGCGTTGTCTGGACGATATCCCGTCACCGGACCCGGCGTGCGAGTTTTGCCATACGGGTCTTGCCGTTCCGGCGCCGCGCTGCGGCATCTGCCTTGATTGGTCGATACCCGCTCGGGTTGCCTGTCCCTATGGCTTTCCGTTGGATCAGCTACTGGGGCGCTTCAAATACCAGCGTGAGCTGTCATTGTTGCCGGCGCTGTCGGCGATACTCCGGCGCATTGCGTTGCCAGATGATGACTGGCTGTGCGTGCCGGTGCCGCTGCATCGACAGCGTCTTGCCGAGCGTGGATTCAATCAGGCGGCCTTGCTGGCCAAGTCATTGGCACAACGGCGTGGTTGGTCGTACGCACCCGACGGGCTATTGCGCTTGCGTCACACGCCGCCGCAGGTCGGCCTGCAAGGCAATGCACGGCGCGCCAATGTCGAGGGTGTTTTCCGTGCGCAGCGTTGGTTTGCCAGTCGACCGGTGTTGATCGTAGACGATGTGATTACAACCGGTGCGACCTTGCAGGCGGCCGGTCAGGTGGTGCGTCAAGCGGGTGCCTCACGCATTGTCGGTGTGGCAGTAGCGCGTGCCGGTTATGCCGCGAGTGCGTAGAAATAGTCCAGTGCAATGCCGACGAACAACACCATGCCGATGTAGTGATTATTCTGAAACGCTTGCAGACATCGTTTTGGTTCGCGATCGCGAATCAAATGCTGTTGATAGGTCATCAGGAGTGCGACGCCAACCATTGCTGCAGCGTACCAGCCACCGAACGCTAGTTGGCGGCCGAGTAATCCCAGCGCGAGCAAAAATGTGATCTGCATTGCGCCGATGACGAAGCGATCAGCGTCTCCAAACAAGATCGCCGTCGACTTGATGCCTGCGTCCAGATCGTCCTGTCTATCGCACATCGCGTACATCGTGTCGTAAATGATGGCCCACAAGGCGGTGATCGCGAACACAAACCAACCCTGTTGCGGTACCGATCCCGTCTGTGCTGCAAATGCCATCGGCACCGCACAGCCGAACGCCAGACCCAAAATCAGTTGTGGAATTGAAATGTAGCGTTTCATGAATGGATAAATGAGCAACAGCGCTGTGGCAGCAGCAGCGATTAATTGACTGTCACGGTTGAGCATCAGTGCCAGTCCAACGGCGAATAAACCGAGCCCAACGAACAGCACCAGCGCCTCCATCACACTGACCTCGCCGGTTGCCAGTGGCCGTGACCGTGTGCGCGCCACCTGTGCATCGAGGTGCCGATCGGCGAGGTCATTGACGATGCAACCTGCCGAGCGTGTGATCAGGGCGCCCAGCATGAAGATGATCAGGATACGCTCATCGGGACGGCCCTCGGCAGCGATCCACAGCGCCCACATCATTGGCCATGCCAGTAGCCAAATGCCGATAGGTCGGTCGAGGCGCATCAGGCGTGCATAGGCGGATAGCTGTTTCAACATGGCGGTATTTTAAACGCTTCCGTATCGGCTCGCGCTGCCAATCCAGCGCGCCAGCAACAGATCGATGCGAACCGCCCCTGTGGGTGTCGCATCGGCCAACAATTCGCCAGCGGCACGATGTACCTGCGGCAGTAAATCGGCGTCCCGGTCTAGATCCGCCATTCTGAGTTTCATCGTACCGGTCTGGCGCGTACCGAGCACTTCGCCAGGGCCACGCAGTTCTAAGTCTCGTTGCGCGATTGCAAATCCGTCATTGGTGTCTCGCATCACCGCCAGACGCGACTGCGCCATTTGGCTGAGCGGCGCCTTATACAGAAGCACGCAGCTACTCGCGGTTGCACCCCGCCCGACCCGGCCGCGTAGCTGGTGCAGCTGGGACAAGCCCATCCGTTCTGCGTTTTCGATGATCATCAGGCTGGCATTGGGCACGTCGACGCCAACTTCAATCACTGTGGTGGCGACCAGCAGGCGGGTGTCACCGCGCTTGAAAGCTTGCATGGCAGCATCCTTGTCGGCGGCTGACAATCGTCCGTGCACCATGCCTATCGAAAGTTCAGGCAGTGCATCGCGCAAATAGTCTGTCGTGGTTTCGGCCGCCTGTGCATCCAGTACGTCAGAGTCCTCAACCAGCGGGCAGACCCAATAAACCTGACGTCCTTGCGCGCAGGCCTCGGCTACACGTGCGATGACCTCATCACGGCGTGTTTGCGGCAACACGACGGTCGTAACTGGCGTGCGACCCGGTGGCAATTCGTCGATGACCGAAGTATCGAGATCGGCATACGCGGTCATCGCCAATGTGCGCGGTATCGGCGTTGCGGTCATGACCAGTTGATGCGGTGGCGTTGCTTGCGGCCCCTTGTCGCGCAGTGCCAGGCGTTGATGCACACCAAAACGATGTTGTTCGTCAATAATGACAAGACCGAGCCGGGCAAAGTCCACGCTGTCTTGAAATAGCGCGTGGGTGCCGACAACAATCTGCCCCCGACCGCTGGCAATGGCGGCAAGCGCAGCGCGGCGTGGTTGCACCCGCAAGCTACCAGCGAGCCATTCGACCCTAATATCCAATGGTTCACACCAACTGTTGAAACTGCGCAGGTGTTGTTCAGCCAGTAGTTCGGTCGGTGCCATGATCGCAACCTGTAAGCCGGCGTCGACCACACCCAGGGCGGCGAGCGCCGCGACGATGGTCTTACCCGAGCCGACATCGCCCTGCACCAGACGCAGCATTGGCACTGGCTCGGCCATATCGCGTGCAATATCGTCCAGAACGCGCGCTTGCGCTGCGGTCAGATCGAACTCAAGACGTGATAGTAATTGTTGCCGCAACTCGCTGGCCGCAGCGATCGGTGTGCTGGGCTCGCTTTGAATTTCAAGCCGAAGCAGTCGCAGACTGAGGTGGTGCGCCAGCAGCTCCTCAAGCGCCAGCCGTCGTTGGCAGGGGTGGCGGCCGCCGGCCAGTGCCGCGAGGTCGCATTCGGGTGGTGGTGCATGCAGATAGTTGAGCGCCTCGCTCAATGTCGGTAACACGGCACGCTCGCGCACAGCATCCGGCAGAAGTTCCTGCGGCGCATCACGACGCAATGTCTGCAAAGCCAGCCTAACCAGTTGCCGTGCGCGTGCCTGACTGACACCGTCGATGCTGCTGTAGACCGGCGTCAGGCTGTCTTCTGTGTCGGTGCGATCACGCGTGGATAATAGGCGATACTCCGGATGCACCATTTCCAGTTGCCCACCGTTGGCGCGTAGATCACCAAAGCAGCGAATGCGCGCACCACGTCGAAATCTCTCACGCTGCGCATGACTGAAATGAAAAAATCGCAGCGTGACTTGACCACTGCCATCGGCGACGCGGACGAGCAGGGTGCGCCGGCCGCGGAACGCAACCTCGGCCAGCATCACTTCGCCCTCGATCAGATAGCGTTGACCGGGTTGGGCACCGCCGAGCGGCGTGATCCGGGTGCGATCCTCATAGCGAATGGGCAGGTGGAACAGCAGT
>JBCCZN010000010.1:0-26381 GCA_039187375.1 Pseudomonadota bacterium | reverse complement strand
ATGTATACGTGCCGGGCTGTCCGCCGACGGCAGAAGCGCTGATGTACGGCATTTTGCAGCTGCAGAAAAAAATCCGTCGCACGAGCACGATCGCGCGATGAGCGACGAGGTTCAGACAGCGGACAGCATCGATCCGACGGCGCAATACACCGAATTGACGCGACTGCTGACCAGTCGATTTGGCGATTGTCAGGTGACCCAAACGCCCCAGCGTGAGACACAGATCGTCGCGCCGCTCGCGCGGTATCTGGAGGTTGCCACGGCATTGCGAGATGAGCCGGAGCTGGCATTTAGCACGCTGATTGATTTGTGCGGCATAGACTATCTTACCTACGGCCAGGATGAATGGAAGACCGCGTCGGCAACCTCCAGTGGATTCTCACGAGGCGTACAGCGCGAGGTCATCGTCGATGATGCCCAGACGTTCGAACCGGAGCGTTTTGCGATTGTCACGCATCTGTTGTCGATCCAGCACAATTGGCGTGTTCGGCTGAAGGTGTTTGCAAGCAGTGACAACCCGCCACGTTGCCCGTCGCTCATCGACACCTGGCGCTCGGCCGATTGGTATGAGCGTGAGGCATTCGACTTGTTCGGCATTGTATTCGATGGGCATCCGGATTTACGTCGACTTCTGACTGACTACGGCTTCATCGGCCATCCCTTTCGCAAGGACTTTCCGCTGTCGGGCAATGTTGAGGTGCGCTATGACCCCGATCAGCAACGCGTGGCTTATGAGCCTGTGTCGATTGAGCCGCGCACACTAGTGCCACGCGTGATTCGTGATGACAATCGTTATGACGAGGCGTTGAAGGACTGATCCATGGCGGAAATTCAGAACTTCACATTGAACTTTGGCCCACAGCATCCGGCCGCGCATGGTGTGTTGCGTCTGATTCTTGAAATGGACGGCGAGACGATCCAGAAAGCGGATCCGCACGTGGGTTTGCTGCATCGTGGCACCGAGAAATTGGCCGAGAGCAAACCGTTTAACCAGAGCATCGGTTACATGGACCGGCTCGATTATGTATCGATGATGTGTAACGAGCATGGCTATGTGCTGGCCATTGAAAAATTACTTGGCATCACGCCGCCGATACGCGCCCAGTACATCCGTGTGATGTTCGATGAAATCACGCGGATTTTGAATCACCTCATGTGGTTGGGTGCGCACGGCCTTGATATCGGTGCGATGACGATGTTCCTGTACTGCTTCCGTGAGCGCGAGGACCTGATGGATTGCTACGAGGCCGTGTCCGGTACCCGCATGCATGCGACGTACTACCGACCTGGTGGCGTCTATCGCGATCTGCCCGACTCCATGCCGGTTTATGAGGCCTCCAAATGGCGCAGCGAAGCATCAGCAAAGTCACTGAACGAGGCCCGCTCAGGTTCCATGCTCGATTTCATCGAGGACTTTACCGATCGGTTTCCAGCATGTGTCGACGATTATGAGACGCTGTTGACCGACAACCGTATCTGGAAACAAAGAACCGTCAATATCGGTGTTGTCACGCCGGAACGGGCCCAACAATTGGGTTTTACAGGCCCTATGTTACGTGGCTCGGGTATTGCCTGGGACCTGCGACGTAAACAACCGTATGAGGTGTATGACCAGCTCGAGTTCGAGATACCAATTGGCGTCAATGGCGACTGTTATGACCGCTATTTGGTGCGGGTGGAAGAGATGCGCCAGTCTAATCGGATCATTCGTCAGTGCATAAACTGGCTGCGCCAGAACCCAGGTCCGGTGATGCTGGATGATCACAAGATTGCACCGCCCAAGCGCGTCGAGATGAAGGGCGACATGGAGTCGTTGATCCATCACTTCAAGCTGTTCACTGAAGGTTATGCCGTACCTGCCGGCGATGCCTATGCCGCAGTGGAGCATCCGAAAGGGGAGTTCGGTGTGTATTTGGTGTCCGACGGTGCCAATAAACCGTATCGCGTCAAGGTCCGTGCACCGGGCTTTGCACACCTGTCGGCAATGAACGAAATGGTGTCCGGCCACATGCTGGCGGACGTGGTGGCCGTCATCGGCACGCAAGACATCGTTTTTGGTGAAATCGATCGTTAGGGGAGTGTCGATGTCCGAACAGACAGCCGTGCTCGATTCGCACGTACAGCAAGAGATCGACCAGTGGCGTGCACGCTTTCCGGAGGACCAAAGTCGTTCGGCTGTGATCGGCGCGTTGCACGCCGTTCAGCATCACAATGACTGTTTTCTGACCCCATCGCTGATGGACGCGGTAGCCGAATATCTGGACCTACAGCCGATTCAGGTATACGAAGTCGCCAGCTTTTACTCCATGTTCCAGACCAAGCCTTGTGGTCGACACAATGTCGCGATTTGCACCAACGTGTCTTGCATGCTGCGCGGCGCGGATGATCTCGTCGAGGCAGCGGAGCGTCATCTTGGAATCAAACTGGGTGAGAGCACGCCGGATGGTCGCGTGTATTTGAAGCGCGAAGAGGAATGTCTGGCAGCCTGCTGCGGTGCACCGATGATGATGGTCGATCACGTCTATCACGAGCATCTGACGCCGGAGTCCATGCAGTCAATTCTGGATGAACTGGAATGAGTGATAACCGCAATATCGTTTGCTATGCGACGCTGGGCCAGGACAACGCAGCCAGCATCGATACCTATCGCGCCAATGGTGGGTATCAGGCATGGGAGCGAGTACTCGCTGGAGAATCGTCGCCGGATGAGATTATCGACATCGTTAAAGCGTCGGGTTTGCGCGGGCGCGGCGGCGCGGGGTTTCCGACCGGACTGAAATGGAGCTTCATGCCACGCAGTGCGCCGGTACAAAAATACCTGGTGTGCAATTCAGATGAGAGTGAGCCGGGCACCTGTCATGACCGTGAAATTCTGCGCTACAACCCCCATGCTTTGGTTGAAGGTATGGCAATTGCCTCGTATGCGATGGGTGCCTCGGTCGCCTATAACTACATACGCGGTGAGTTCATCGAAGAGCCGGTGCCGGTATTCGAAGCGGCGGTCAGGCAGGCGTATGCGGCCGGACTGCTGGGCAAGGACATTCGCGGCAGTGGCATTGATTTTGATTTGCAGACATTTGTCGGTGCGGGTGCGTACATCTGCGGTGAAGAGACTGCCCTGCTGGAGTCTCTCGAAGGCAAGCAGGGTAAGCCGCGTTTCAAACCGCCGTTTCCTGCGAACTTCGGGCTATACGGCAAACCCACAACGATTAACAACACGCAGTCGTTAGCCAGCGTACCCACCATTATTCGAAACGGGGCGGACTGGTTCGCCAAGTTAGGGGTGGAGAATTCCGGAGGCACGGCAATTTTTTCGGTTTCCGGTCATGTGGAAAAACCCCAGAACATTGAGTTGCCGATGGGCATCGCATTCAAGGACTTATTGGAAATTTGCGGTGGCGTCTGGAAGGGTCGCAAGCTGAAGGCGGTCATTCCGGGTGGCTCATCCGTGCCGGTGATGCCGGCCGAGAACATCATGGCGTGCACGATGGACTATGACTCGCTGAAGGCGGCGGGCTCTTCGTTCGGTACCGGTGCGGTGATGGTGATGGATGAGACCACCTGCATGGTGCGCGTGTTACGACGGATTTCGCGCTTCTACATGGCTGAGTCGTGTGGCCAGTGCACACCGTGTCGTGAGGGCACCGGTTGGCTCTATCGCATGCTGACCGGCTTTCTCGAAGGTCGTGGTACGCCGGCAGACCTCGATCGTTTGGTTGACGTCGCCAACAAAATCGAAGGACATACGATCTGCGCTTTGGGCGATGCTGCCGCGTGGCCGGTGCAGAGTTTTTTGAAGCACTATCGCCACGAGTTTGAGTATATGGTCGCCAATGGCGGGCGCAGCATCGTGGAATCTAAAGAGGCGCAAGCGGCATGAGCGACGACCTGATTACACTGGAGGTCGACGGCAAACCAGTCCAGGCACGCAAGGGACAAATGCTGATCGAGGTTACCGACGCAGCTCGCGCCTATGTGCCACGGTTTTGCTATCACGAAAAACTCTCTGTTGCGGCTAATTGTCGAATGTGTCTGGTACAGGTGGAGAAGGCGCCAAAACCACTGCCGGCCTGTGCCACACCAGTCGCAGAAGGCATGGTGGTTTCCACCAAATCTCGCTACGCCGTCGATGCGCAGAAATCGACAATGGAGTTTTTGCTGATCAATCATCCGCTGGATTGCCCGATTTGCGATCAGGGTGGCGAATGCGAATTGCAGGATCTGGCGATGGGTTATGGCCGTGATGTCTCGCGCTATTCGCAAACCAAGCGCGTGGTCAAGGACAAGAACATCGGGCCTTTGGTATCGACCGATATGACCCGATGTATCCATTGCACCCGATGCGTCCGATTCGGTCAGGAAGTGCAGGGATTGCAGCAGCTCGGCACAACCGGTCGAGGCGAGCAAATGCAGATTGGCACCTATATCGAGCAGAACGTCGATCACGAACTCTCAGGCAACATTATCGACTTGTGCCCGGTCGGTGCGCTGAACAACAAACCGTATCGTTATAGCGCCAGAGCTTGGGAGATGCTGCAGCAGCCATTGATTGGGGCGCATGACTGCGTTGGCTCCAATGTGTTCGCCCACACGCTGCGCGGTACGATCAAACGTATCGTCCCGCGACCCAACGATGCGATTAATGAAACCTGGTTGTCAGACCGTGATCGGTTTGCCTACGAGGGGATTTACGCTGAAGACCGTTTACAACGCCCGCGGATCAAGGTCAACGACAGTTGGCAGGAAACAGATTGGGAAACAGCGCTTCAGCGAGCCGCCCAGATTTTCAAACAGGCCGGTGACAAGACCAATGTCCTGGTGAACCCGCAAGCGACTCTGGAAGAGGGTTGGTTGTTGCAGCGGCTTGCCGAAGGTTTGGGCAGCGCAAATATTGATCACCGATTGCACCGTACGGATACCGAACAACAATCACTCGAACCGGTGTTTCCATTTCTTGGCATGCCGATCAATCAACTCGATACCCTCGATGGTGCTTTGATCGTTGGCAGTGCATTGCGTCATGAAGCGCCAATACTCGCGCATCGTTTACGCAAGGCTGCGGTGAATAATTCGGCCGCGGTCACATTTATCGATACACAACTGAATGAGTACCACTTTGAACACCGTTCGATTAGTGGTCCATTAGTGGCGCAGTTGTTGGCGGTCACGCAAGCCGCCGCTGCCCTGACGGACGCCTCGCTTGAGCGTGCGATGCTGGATGCACTGCCAGTGATCGACGTCATGCCAGAGCATCAGGCCGTCGCACAGGCATTGCTGGACGCGAATCGTGGGCTGATATTGCTCGGTGTTGCGGCGGCATCGCATGAGCGCTTTGGCGAATTGCGCTGGATTGCGACTCAGTTGGCGAATCTGACCGGCGTCACTATTGGATATTTGTCCGCCGGCCCGAACGCGGCGGGATTGTCACTGGCTGGCGTATTGCCGCATCGCGGATCGGCCGGTCACCCCCGCAGTGAAGTGGGTGCATCGGCCAATACCATAGCAACGTCGCCATCAGGTGCGACGTTGCTGTGGCAGGTCGAACCCGAAACGGATCTCGGCGCCCATGAGGGTGCCGGCGATGCGCTGGCCAAGGTCCCGGTGGTTGCCTGTACGTCGTATCGGTCAGAGGCGCTCGCGTCCGTCGCCGACGTAATGCTGCCGATTGGCACCTACGCAGAAACGGACGGTACCTATATCAATGTCGAGGGCTTAGCTCAGTCCTGGCAGGCCGCGGCCCGCTTGGTTGCAGACGCGCGCGAAGGTTGGAAAGTGCTGACGCGATTAGGTCAGGCCCTTAACCTGACCGGTTTTGATGATACGGAATCGTCAGCGCTGACTGCGGAAAGTCTGGCGGCGATCGATTTATCGACACCCGATAATCGCGATTATGCACCGAGTGCATTGCGCCGCGTTAACGGCGAAGACACTAGTGATCCCTTATATCGTACGCCCATTTACGAGGTGGATGCATTGGTGCGGCGCGCCCGCGCATTGCAAATGACAACCGCGGGCGAGCAGGGCAGAACGCATAGATCCAAGGACACATCATGATAGCTCTTTGGGAGAGTCTGCCCACGTTGGCGCAAACGACGATCTGGACAACGGTGCAAGTTGTCATGGTCACAGTGGTGTTAATTTTGTGTGTGGCTTACATGACGTTCGCAGAGCGAAAGGTTATTGGATATATCCAGAATCGCGTTGGGCCGAATCGCGTCGGCTTCAAAGGCCTGCTGCAGCCGTTTGCAGACGTACTGAAGTTATTGCTCAAAGAAGTGGTTGTCCCCAGTAGTGCCAATCGCTTCCTGTTTGTCATTGCCCCGTTGCTGGCCATCATTCCGGCTTTCGCGACCTGGGCAGTGATGCCGGTAACAGAGAAATTTGTGTTGGCGGATATCGATGCCGGTCTGCTGTATGTGCTTGCACTGACCTCGATGGGCGTCTACGGCGTCATCCTCGCCGGTTGGGCGACCAATTCCAAATATGCACTGCTGGGGGCGATGCGTTCGGCAGCGCAAATTGTCGCCTACGAAATTGCCATGGGTTTCGCGTTGGTTGGCGTCCTGATGGCGGCGGGCAGCTTGAATCTCGGTGAGATAATCGAAGCACAACGCGGTGGTGTGTTGAGCTGGTTCTGGATCTGGCTGCTACCGCTATTTGTGATTTATTTTATTTCAGGCGTGGCGGAGACCAATCGCGCCCCATTTGATGTCGCCGAGGGTGAATCGGAAATCGTCGCCGGATTCCACGTGGAATATTCTGGCGTGGCGTTTGCTGTGTTCTTCCTGGCCGAGTACGCCAACATGATCTTGATCGCGGCGCTGACCGCGATGATGTTCCTGGGTGGGTGGTTGTCGCCATTCGAGGGAGTGCTCGGCAGTGATTCATTTCTGGGTGCGCCCAGCTTTTTTTGGTTCGCTGTTAAAACCTCATTTTTTCTGTTTTGCTTTCTGTGGTTTCGCGCCACGTTTCCGCGCTATCGCTACGACCAGATCATGCGATTGGGCTGGAAGGTGTTCATCCCGGTGACCATTGTCTGGATTGCCGTTGAGGGCGTCATGGTGTGGATGCAGTGGGGGCCTTGGGCACCGTAGTGCAGTTGGGACAATGACATGAATGCGCTAAGCAATTTCTTCAAGACCTTTTTTCTGGCAGAGCTGTGGCAGGGCTTGTTCTTGACAGGGAATAACCTGTTCCGCCGTAAGGTCACGATAAGTTATCCGGAAGAAAAGACACCGCAGTCATCACGCTTTCGTGGGTTGCATGCGCTGCGTCGCTATCCCAATGGTGAAGAGCGTTGCATCGCCTGCAAACTGTGCGAGGCGGTATGCCCGGCATTGGCCATTACCATTGAGTCGGATGTTAGTGACGACGGAACCCGTCGAACGACGCGATATGACATCGATTTATTCAAGTGTATCTATTGCGGGTTTTGCGAGGAGGCCTGTCCAGTGGATGCCATTGTCGAGACGCGTTTGCATGAATATCACATGGAGCATCGCGGTGAGAACATCATGACAAAAGACAAGCTGCTAGGGATTGGTGATCAATACGAGGACATGATCAACGCCGACAAGGCAGCGGATGCAGCGTATCGCTAGCGTCGAAAGAAAAGAACATTATTTGGGGATGAGACATTGTTTTTAGATGTCCTGTTTTATGCGTTCAGCACAGTCCTGATCGCTGCAGCATCGGGCGTTGTGTTTTCGCGCAACCCGGTGCATGCGGTTATGTTTTTGGTGTTGACATTTTTCAACAGCGCGGTGTTGTGGCTGCTACTAGAGGCGGAGTTTCTGGCAATTGTGCTGGTGCTGGTCTATGTCGGTGCCGTGATGGTGTTGTTCCTGTTTGTTGTGATGATGCTGGACGTCAACGCCGAGACGCTGCGCGAAGGGTTCACCCACTATGCGCCGATTGGATTGCTCGTCGCACTGGTGATGGCAATCGAATTGGGACAGGTCATTTGGGTGCGCAGTTTTGGCATAGAAAAAATGACCGCGGCGCCGGCACTACCTGAGAACTATAGCAATACCAAAGAGCTCGGTGCGGTCATGTACACCGAATATGTGTATGCGTTTGAGCTCGCATCGGTGATCTTGTTGCTGGCGATTGTTGCGGCTATCACACTAACAATGCGAAAGCGTCCTGGATTGAAAGTGCAGGACATTGCCCGGCAGGTCAGTGTTCGGCGCGAAGATCGCGTGCGGCTGGTGGATGTGCCCTCTGAGGAGCGGCAATGAGCATTGGTTTGCAGCACTATTTGACGTTGTCCGCGATCCTGTTCTCGATCAGCATCGCGGGCATCTTTATTAATCGTCGCAACATTATCGTGTTGTTGATGTGTATTGAGCTCATGCTGTTGGCGGTGAATTTCAATTTCATCGCATTCTCGCGGTATCTGGGCGATACGGCCGGACAGGTTTTTGTTTTCTTCATCCTGACAGTCGCCGCGGCCGAGGCGGCCATTGGTCTTGCGATTCTAGTTGTGTTGTTCCGCAACCGTCAGAACATCAGCGTCGATGAAATTAGTGAGTTGAAGGGCTAGGGCATGCATCAGATTCATCTTGCTATTGTCCTGGCGCCGCTGAGTGCCTCGATCATTGCCGGTTTGTTCGGCCGGGCGATTGGTCGCACGCTCGCGCACGTGATTACCATTGCCGGCGTCGCGGTTGCCTGTGCGCTATCGATTGTTGTGTTGCACGGATTGGTTTTCGGTGGTGATTCGGTCAGCAATTACAATTTGTATACCTGGGCGCTCACCGATGGTCTGCGCATGCAGGTCGGTTTCCTCATCGACTCGCTGAGCGCGATGATGATGGTGGTCGTGACGTTCGTGTCATTGATGGTGCATTTGTACACGATCGGCTACATGAAAGACGATCCGGGCTATCAACGCTTTTTCAGCTACATCTCACTGTTCACCTTTGCGATGCTGATGTTGGTGATGTCGAACAATTTCCTGCAGTTGTTCTTTGGCTGGGAAGCCGTAGGGTTGGTCTCCTATCTGTTGATTGGTTTCTGGTACAAAAAGCCGACCGCGATTTTCGCCAACATGAAGGCATTTTTGGTCAACCGCGTCGGTGATTTTGGCTTTCTGCTTGGAATTGCCGCAGTGGTTGCACTCACAGGCACATTGGACTACGCGGCGGTTTTCGAGGTACGGCAGTCACTGGTGGGCGAAACGCTCAGTGTCTGGCCGGGCACACAATACGATGTCCTGACGGTGATCTGCGTGCTGCTGTTCATCGGCGCTATGGGCAAGTCAGCACAGGCGCCGTTGCATGTCTGGTTGCCCGATTCGATGGAGGGCCCGACGCCGATCTCGGCGTTGATTCACGCTGCTACGATGGTAACCGCGGGCATTTTTATGGTGGCACGCATGTCGCCGCTGTATGAGCTGTCGGTAACGGCGTTGAATGTGGTTGTTGTGATTGGCGCTATCACTGCGTTCTTTATGGGGCTGCTTGGGATAGTCCAAAACGATATCAAACGGGTTGTGGCTTATTCGACGCTGTCGCAATTAGGCTATATGACGGTTGCGTTGGGCGCATCAGCGTACGCAGCGGGCGTGTTTCATCTGATGACACATGCGTTCTTTAAAGCGCTACTGTTTCTTGCAGCCGGTTCGGTGATTATCGCAATGCATCACGAGCAGGATATTCGCAAGATGGGCGGTTTGAAGCGGTATTTGCCGATCACGTACTGGACATCATTATTCGGTTCTCTGGCTTTGATCGGTTTTCCGTTTACGTCTGGGTTCTTCTCCAAAGACGCGCTGATTGAAGCGGTCAAGGAAGCCGAGCACTTGCGCCATGGCTGGCCCTTGATGATCGCGTACTGGAGTGTGCTGAGTGGTGTGTTCATCACCGCGCTGTATTCATTTCGTATGTTCTTCGTGGTCTTTCACGGTGAGCCGCGGATGGATACACACACACGTGAGCATTTACATGAGAGTCCATGGGTGGTCACGGTGCCGTTAGTGTTGTTGGCTATTCCGTCGCTGCTCGTGGGTTGGTTCACGATCGAGCCAATGTTGTTCGGCGAGTACTTCAATGGTGCGATTCTGGTTGATACGAAAACCGATCCGTTAGCACTACTGGGTACCCATTGGCATGGGCAGCTGGCGTTTGTGTTGCACGCGTTTCAAGCGCCCGCATTGTGGCTTTCATTTGCAGGTGTTGCCACCGCGTGGTTTATCTGGCTGCGGCGGCCAGATATTGCCGCGACGGCGCAACACCGACTGTCTGCGATTCATACGCTGCTGATCAACAAATACTATGCCGATGATCTTTGGATCAAAGGGTTTGCGGGTTCTGGCGTGCGGCTTGGTCGTGCGCTTTGGCGATTCGGCGACCAGAAACTGATTGACGGTGCCATGGTTAACGGCACGGCCTCACTGATAGCGGCATCGTCTGCCGTATTGCGCAGAATGCAAGGCGGTTATTTGTATGTGTATGCGTTTGCGATGGTAATCGGCCTGACGCTGTTGCTGGGTTGGTTACTGTTCCGGTCGGCGGTGTCATGAGTATCGCGAACCTGCTTAGCCTGTTGATCTGGCTACCCATTGTCGGTGGTTTGCTGGTATTGATGATCGGCGATGGCGGTGATTCGAGCTCAAGCAGGGCGGCGGCCATGCGTTGGTTTGCACTCGCGGTCTCGGTATTGATTTTGATGCTATCAATCCCGCTGTACACGGGCTTCGACACGAGCACAGCGGCGATGCAGTTCGTGGAACGGGTGCCGTGGATCGTCCGCTTCAATGTGTTCTATTCATTAGGCGTGGATGGTTTATCGGCCCCGCTGGTGTTACTGACCACTTTTATCACACCGTTGGTGATCATCGCCGGATGGAAGGTCATCCAACAGCGACCTGCACAGTATTTTGCGGCGTTTTTGATACTTGAAGGGCTGATGATCGGCGTGTTCTGCGCACTCGATGCCATGCTGTTCTACGTGTTCTGGGAAGCGATGCTGGTGCCAATGTTCCTGATCATTGGCATTTGGGGTGGTGAGCGGCGAATCTACGCGACCATCAAGTTCTTCCTGTATACGTTCCTCGGCTCGGTGTTCATGCTGGTGTCGTTGATCTATTTGTATACGCGCTCCGGCTCGTGCGACCTTCTGGCCTTCCGCGACCTGCCCATTGGCATGGGCGCCCAGACATTGATCTTCCTGTCGTTCCTGGCGGCGTTTGCGGTCAAAGTGCCGATGTGGCCGGTCCATACCTGGCTGCCGGATGCGCACGTTGAAGCACCGACAGGTGGCTCCGTCGTACTTGCCGCCATCATGCTGAAGATGGGTGGGTATGGTTTCGTGCGGCTGAGTCTGCCGATCGTACCGGATGCAAGTGGCGCTCTGGCTATGCTGATGATCGGCTTGTCATTGGTTGGCGTGGTCTACATTGGCTTTGTTGCCCTGGTGCAGCAGGATATGAAGAAGCTCATCGCGTACTCCTCTATCGCGCATATGGGTTTTGTCACGCTGGGTTTTTTCCTGTACTGGCCAATTGTCGCTCAAGGCAATGGCATTGACGGCGCGGCGTTGGGTGTCAGTGGCGCGATGGTGCAGATGATCTCGCACGGCCTGATCAGCGGTGCCATGTTTTTGTGCGTCGGCGTAATGTACGACCGTATGCATTCACGCCAGATTGCAGACTATGGCGGCGTAATCAATACGATGCCGAAGTTCGCCGCCTTCATGGTGTTGTTTGCGATGGCCAATGCCGGCTTGCCGGGCACGTCAGGATTTGTCGGTGAGTTCATGGTGATTCTGGCAAGCATCAATGCCGAGTTCTGGATTGCATTTCTGGCGGCAACGACATTGATTTTAGGCGCGTCTTACACCTTGTGGATGGTCAAGCGGGTTTTATTTGGAGAGGTTGCCAATGACGACGTCGCGGCGCTAACCGATCTGGATGCGCGAGAGTTTTTTATTCTCAGCATATTGGCGATCAGTGTTTTGGCGCTGGGACTGTGGCCGGCACCACTGGTCGAAATGATGAATCCATCAATTGATGCACTGATTGAACACATTGGTCGCAGCAAGCTGTGAAGGGTGAATTGGAACGATGAATTTTGTAATCCCTGATCTCATGCCAGCTTTGCCCGAGATGGTGCTATTGGGTGCCATCTGCGTCGTATTGGTGGCCGATCTGTTCATCAGTGACAAGCGCCGTGTCCTCACCTATTGGATTTCGATGGGTATGCTGCTGATCACCACCCTGGTAGTCATGTTGAATGCACCGTTGTCACGACAGGTAACGTTCTCCGGTAGCTATGTCACAGACAATTTGGCAACAGTTTTGAAGGTGGCGGCTAGCGTTTGTCTGGCACTGGTATTCGTCTATTCACGTGACTACCTACTGCGCGGCGGGCTCCGCAAAGGCGAGTTTTATCTGCTGTCATTATTTGGCCTGCTCGGTATTTTCGTCATGATCTCTGCCAACAGCATGCTGACGATGTATCTCGGTCTTGAGACGCTGTCATTGTCACTGTACGCGCTGGTTGCGTTTGATCGAAATTCGGTACTCAGCGCCGAGGCAGCGATGAAGTACTTTGTGCTGGGTGCGATCGCCTCGGGTGCGTTGTTATATGGCATCTCGTTTGTCTATGGCGTGACGGGAACCTTGCAGTTCGACGTTTTGGCGCAGTCGATCGTTGACACCGGCACCGACGACATCGCGCTGTGGTTCGGCCTTGCGTTCATCGTTGTCGGTATTGCATTCAAGTTTGGTGCGGTGCCGTTTCATATGTGGTTACCCGATGTGTATCAGGGTGCCAGAACACCGATCAGTCTGTATCTCGGCTCGCTCTCGAAGATTGCATCGTTCGCCCTGGCTGCACGGTTTCTGATCGATGGCATGCCTACACTGCACGAACAGTGGCATCAGATGTTGCTAGTACTGGCCGTGCTGTCGCTGGCTATCGGCAACATCGTTGCGATCGCCCAGACCAACATCAAGCGGATGCTGGCATATTCGACCATCTCGCATGTCGGCTTCATTCTGTTGGGTTTTTTCGCCGGAACCGCTGCTGGTTATCAGGCGGCGTTGTTTTACACGCTGACATATGCGTTCACAGCAGCCGGCGCATTCGGGATCATCGTTCTGCTGTCGCGACAGGGTTTTGAGTCTGAATCGCTAGAGGATTTTCGTGGCCTCAACGCGCGCAGCCCGTGGTTCGCGGCAATCATGGCCTGTTTCATGCTCGGTATGGCCGGCATTCCACCCTGGGTCGGTTTTTGGGCCAAGTTGCATGTGATTGAGGCGGTCATCGATGCGGGTCGCTTCGCCGGTGATGCCAGTACGCTGTATGTTGTGACGGCACTGATCATGGTGTTGTTCTCGGTGATCGGCGCTTATTACTATCTGCGCGTCCTCAAGTTCATGTACTTCGACGACAGTCAGAGTCAAGCACCGATCGAGGCAGCGGTGGATATGCGGTTTGCATTGAGTGCGAACGGATTGGCCGTGCTGGGCGTTGGTTTATTGCCAGGCGGATTACTGGCGCTATGTGCGGCTGTTATCGGCTAATCGCCCCGATTCTGATCGATCAAATTGGTTTTGTTGGATGGGTATTGCAACACTTGTGTTTCGCTGCTAATGTTGCGCGCCTCAGCTGCGGGGTGGAGCAGTCTGGCAGCTCGTCGGGCTCATAACCCGAAGGTCGCAGGTTCGAATCCTGCCCCCGCTACCACAGCTACAGGCGGTCAGATCTTTTCAAGATCTGGCCGTTTTTTTTAACCTGAGTACGCTGGACGCAATAGCGTAGGCAAAGCGCGGCCAAGCTGTTATTATTCCTAGTTGATCTGGTCGAACTCCCTGCCTCAAGGTATAGCAACGGCCAAGAAGACATAGAAAGCCCCGTTGGGGCTTTTTGTTTATGAAATGGGCTTCGGCCCATTTTTTGGTTGCGGAGTTGCCGATGCTGGTTGATGAGCTTGAGTCCCTATTGGCGCCTGAGGTGGCGCAAATCGGGTATGAGCTGATTGACGTGGAGTTTCAGTCATCTGGCGGTCGCGATACGTTGCGGCTATTTATTGACGGGCCCGATGGTATCGGCCTGGACGATTGTGCTGCGGTGAGCGATACGGTCAGTGGCATCCTGGATGTGGAGGATCCGATTCCGGGCGAGTACGAGCTTGAGGTGTCCTCACCGGGTCTTGATCGACCGTTACGGCGTGTGGCGCATTATCAGCGCTTCACCGGATCGTTGATCAAGGTGCGCATGCGACGGGGGTTTGTTGGCCGAAAACGGCTGAAGGGCCGCCTGGAGTCATTACTGGAGCATGAATCGGGCGCGACGGTTGTTGTCAGCGTGGACGGAACACGGCACGAGTTGCCACTGGAAGACATAGATTCGGCGCGTTTGGTGCCAGAGTTGGAAATCGGCGGAAGCCGCATGGGTACAACATCATGAGAACGGATCATGAGTAAAGAAATGCTGATGGTGATCGAGGCTGTCTCAAACGAGAAGGGCGTCGAGAGAGAGATCATTTTCGAAGCGATGGAAGCCGCGCTGGCATCGGCGACACGCAAGCGCTATGGCGGCAAAGACGTCGATGTGCGTGTCTCGATCGATCGTGAATCGGGCGAGTACGACACGTTCCGTCGCTGGAAGGTGTTTGCTGATGATTCGACCGAGCTCGAAGATCCTGACCGCGAACTACGCATGATTGACGCCGTCGACGTCGATGCGGATGCCGAAATTGATGGCTTTGTTGAGGAGCCGATTGAGTCGGTTGCGTTTGGTCGCATTGCGGCGCAAACGGCGAAGCAGGTCATCGTTCAGCGCGTGCGCGAGGCCGAGCGTCAGAAAATCGTTGAAGAATTTGAAGATCGTGTTGATGAAATGCTCAACGGCATGGTCAAGCGTGTCGATAGAAATGGCGTGTTTGTTGACCTGGGCGGGACTGCTGAGGGTTTTATCCCGCGCGAGAACATGCTGCCGCGTGAGCCGGTGCGCCAGCACGATCGGATCAAGGGACGGTTGGTCGAGGTGCGCTCTGAGCCGCGCGGGCCGCAGCTGTTTATGAGTCGCACGGCGCCGGAGTTTCTGATCGACTTGTTCAAACTCGAAGTGCCCGAAGTCGGCCAGGGCTTGATCGATATCCTGGGTGCTGCGCGTGATCCTGGTTTGCGCGCCAAGATCGCGGTCAGAAGCAATGACAACCGTATTGACCCGGTTGGTGCCTGTGTCGGCATGCGTGGTTCTCGCGTGCAGGCCGTCTCGAATGAGCTGGCGGGTGAGCGTGTCGACATCATTCTCTGGGATGACAATCCGGCCCAGTTCGTCGTCAACGCGATGTCACCGGCGGAAGTTGTCTCGATCGTTGTTGATGAAGACAAGCACAGCATGGATATCGCAGTGGACGAGGACAAGCTCTCCCAGGCGATTGGCCGAGGCGGCCAGAATATTCGACTGGCAAGCGAGCTGACCGGCTGGGAGCTTAACGTTATGACCGAGGCAGACGCCGAGGCCAAGAGTGAAGCCGAGATGCGTGAGTTGTCCGAGACCTTCATGAAACAACTCGATGTCGACGCGGAATTGGCGACAATTCTGGTACAGGAAGGGTTCTCGACCGTCGAAGAAATCGCTTATGTGCCTGCGTCCGAGCTCTCTTCAATCGATGAGTTCGATGAGGAGATGGTCGATGAGTTGCGAAGCCGTGCGCGCGATGTGTTGCTGACGCAGGCGATTGCCGGTGATGTTGGTGGCGATCAACCCGCCGAGGACATGTTTGATGTCGACGGTATGGATGATGCATTGGCGGCCAAGCTGGCGGCGGCAGGTATTGTCACGCGCGATGATCTGGCCGAACAGGCGACCGATGATTTGCTCGAAGTGTTGACCGACATGGATGAAGAGCAAGCTGGCAAACTGATTATGGCGGCACGCGCGCATTGGTTTGAGACTGAGGAACAGGCGTAACTCGCACGAGTACGCGGAGAGGAAAGTATGGCTGACGTTACCGTCTCGCAATTTGCCAAGGTTTTGAATGTCCCCGTTGACAAGCTGTTGGTGCAGCTTTCAGAAGCGGGCATTGAGGTCGATGGCGCGGACGACATGATCAGTGAAGACGCAAAAATGGCTCTGTTAAGCCATCTGCGCCGTGCGCCGGAGGCTGCTGCAGCCCCGCGCAAGATCACGTTGAAGCGAAAGTCGCAGAGCGAGCTGAAAACGACAGGCAGTCGCGGGACTGGCGGTCGTACGGTCGCGGTCGAAGTGCGCAAGAAACGCACCTACGTCAAACGCGATGTGCTCGAAGAAAAAGCCAAGGCGGAACAGGATGCGCTCGATGCCGAGAAGCGCAAGCGCGCCGAGGAAGAGCAGCGCCAGAAACAAGAGCAGGAAGCGGCAGAGGCACGGGTGCGCGAGGAGCAGGAGCGCGAAGCTCGTGAAGCACGCGAGGCCGAAGAGCAGGCGCGTCGTAAAGCGGATGACGAAGCTCGTCTGAAAGCCGAGCGTGATGCCGCCGAGGCACAACGTCGCAAAGACCAGGAAGCGCGCGAGCGCGCGAGCAAAGACCCACAGAAGGATCGTGGCAACAAGTTCGGTCGCAAAGAGTTGCATGTTGCCCAAGACAAAAGCGGCCGCCGTAAACGCAAGAAGCCGGCAGCGCGACGCCGCCCAGGCAGTGTCAAGGTTGAGTCGCAGCATGGGTTTGAGAAGCCGACAGCACCGGTCATTCGCGAGGTGGAAATCCCAGAGACCATTACCGTTGGTGATCTTGCCCAGCGCATGGCTGTAAAGGCCAATGAGGTTATTAAAGCGCTGATGGGCATGGGTGCCATGGTCACGATCAATCAGATGATCGATCAGGACACCGCGACACTGGTGGTTGAGGAAATGGGCCACACCGCCAAGCCGATCGCCGATAGCAGTGTCGATGACCAGTTACTGGCAGAGGTCGCTGATTCCAGTGGCAACGAGGAAACGCGGCCTCCCGTTGTCACGATCATGGGTCATGTCGATCATGGTAAGACCTCGTTGCTCGACTATATTCGTCAATCACGTGGTGCCGCTGGTGAGGCGGGTGGCATCACACAGCACATTGGCGCCTATCGGGTTAAAACCGATAACGGCACCGTCTGTTTCCTGGACACTCCGGGTCATGCTGCGTTCACTGCCATGCGAGCACGTGGTGCGCAGGCAACCGACATTGTGATCTTGGTCGTTGCCGCAGACGATGGCGTGATGCCACAGACGGTTGAGGCGGTTCAGCATGCGAAAGCCGCTGGGGTGCCGCTGGTCGTTGCCGTCAATAAAATTGATCGGGAAAATGCCGACCCGGAACGGGTGCGTAATGAACTGTCACAGCACGAGGTCATTCCTGAAGAATGGGGTGGTGACAATCAGTTTGTTAATGTCTCTGCACATACTGGTGAAGGCATCGATGCGCTGCTTGAGGCGGTTTTGCTGCAGGCTGAGTTGATGGACCTCAAGGCGGTGACCGACGGTCAGGCCAAAGGGCTGGTGATTGAGGGCAGTCTGGAAAAGGGTCGCGGCGCCGTTGCGACGGTATTGGTGCAAAGCGGTACGCTCAAGCAAGGTGATTACATTCTTGCGGGCGAAGAGTATGGCCGTATTCGCGCGATGTTTGATGAATCACAAAACGCCTGCGAAAAGGCGGGGCCGTCGACCCCGGCGGTCGTACTCGGTCTTTCCGGTGTACCGGCGCCAGGCGATGAAGTCCTGGCATTGGCTGATGACAAGAAAGCGCGCGAGGTTGCTGAGTTCCGGCAATCGAAAGCGCGTGATACTAAACTGGCGCAGCAGCAGGCTGCCAAGCTTGAGAATGTTTTCAATCAGATGACCGAGGGCGAGAAGGTCAGCGTGTCATTGCTGATCAAGGCCGACGTTAATGGCAGCGCCGAGGCGTTGAGAGATTCGCTCGAATCGATCTCCAACGATGAGGTGGCGGTCAATGTCATCGCCTCTGGCGTGGGCGGAATCACTGAGTCTGATATCACCCTGGCATCGGCATCGAACGCCATCGTTATCGGCTTTAACGTGCGTGCCGATGCGGCAGCGCGTAATCAGATAAAGGAATCGGACGTCGATTTGCGCTACTACAGCATCATCTATGAGGCCATTGATGATGTGAAAGCGGCCGTCAGCGGCTTGCTGTCTCCCGAGGTGCGCGAGCAAATCGTCGGGCTGGCTGAGGTACGCGATGTGTTCCGTTCACCGAAGCTCGGCAATGTCGCCGGCTGTATGGTCATTGACGGATACGTGCGCCGTTCGTTGCCGATTCGTGTGTTGCGCGACAATGTCGTGATCTACGAGGGTGAGCTCGAGTCGCTACGTCGCTTCAAGGATGACGTCAACGAGGTTCGTGCTGGTACCGAATGCGGTATTGGTGTGAAAAACTACAACGATGTCAAAACAGGCGACCAGATCGAGTGCTATGAGCGAATTGAGGTCGCTCGCACGGTCGATTGATCGATGCCGGCGAACTACTCCCGACAAGCGCGTCTGGGTGGTCAGATTCAGCGAGTGCTGAACGAGCTGTTGCGATTTGAAAGCAAGGATCCGCGGCTTGAGGGCGTTTCGGTCACCAGCGTGGACTTGTCCGGTGATTTGTCCGTCGCGCGCGTCTATTTCTCGACGCTGGAGCCGGATGCGGACGCAGCGCCTGTGCTGGAAGGGCTGACGCGTGCGGGTGGATTTTTGCGCAGTAGGCTTGGCAAGGAAATCAATGTACGTCACGTGCCGGAGCTACGCTTCGCACACGATGACAGTGCAGCTCGCGGCCTGCATTTAAGCCAGTTGATCGCGGCTACCGATGAACAGGACCAAGACTCCTAAGCGCGACCTGCACGGCATTGTGCTGCTGAATAAATCTGCAGGTATGACCAGCAATCGTGCCCTGCAGACGCTTCGGCGGCACTGGAACGCGCGTAAGGCAGGCCATACCGGAGCATTAGACCCACTAGCGACCGGCATGCTACCCATTTGTTTTGGCGACGCGACCCGTTTTTCTCAGGTCCTACTCGACGCGGCCAAGGTTTATGAGGTGACGGCAACGTTGGGTGAGCAGAGACTGACAGGCGATGGCGAAGGCGAGGTGATTGCGCGTGCGCAGATACCTGAGTTGTCTCTGACCGATTGGCAGACCATCGCGAATAAGTTCGTCGGTTCCATTGATCAGATTCCACCAGCGCACTCGGCATTAAAGGTGAATGGTCGACGTATGTATAAGTTGGCGCGGGCGGGCAAGGAATTCGAGCGCCAGCCGCGACGCATTCAAATTTACGCGTTAACGGTGGGCGCCGTGACTGCAACGACACTGACATTTCGCGTGCGCTGCTCCAAGGGCACCTATATCCGTGCGCTAGTAGAGGACATCGCTGCCGCTGCGCAAACGCTCGCTTGGACAAGCGGTTTGCATCGCACCGGTGTCGAGCCATTTGATGGCGATATGCTGGATTTGGAAGAGCTAATCGAGGTTTCGCCAGAGGCGGTGCTGCAATCGCCTGATTGTGCCTTGGTGGCTTGGGATTCGGTGGTGTTATCAGCACCGCAGGCATTGGATTTTTGCACGGGCCGACCACTGCAAAGTGATGCGGTCGGCTCAAAACCACGACGTTATTACAGCGATTCAGGGTTGTTTCTGGGCGTGGCCGAGAGCGGCGTGGATGGCGAGGTTCAGTCACGTCGGGTGATGTCGGCAGCCAGAGCGACACTGGAAGCGCACCATTCGTAAGCCTGAGCTGTGTTGATATCGCCTTAGGCATTGTCTCGAGAACAATCGGCGCGTTACAATAGCGGGCTGATTTTAGAGGAAATGGCGCCGGCGCTGGTGTGGGGCAACAAAGTCCGTACTGCTCTGGTCCTAGAGATATATTTCGGAGTTAACAGAACATGCCACTCACGACCGAGCGGAAGAACAGCATCGTCGAAGAGTATCGACTCGACGAAAAAGACACGGGGTCGCCTGAAGTTCAGGTTGCGCTGCTCTCAGCACGTATTGCCGACCTGACCGGCCACTTCAATTCACACAAGAAAGACCATCACTCGAGGCTTGGTCTTTTGAAGATGGTAAATAAGCGGCGCAAGTTGCTCGATTACCTGAAGAAAAAAGACCAGGATCGATACTTCGATCTGATCAAGCGCCTCGGCTTGCGCAGATAATCCGCGCAGTCACTTTTAACTAGCAGGGCGCAAGCAAACCAACCAGCAATACATATCCGGTGTCACTCAGGTGGCGATCCGGAGTTTTGCGTTGCAGAGCCAATACCAAATCCAAGGAATCAGAGTGAAGGCGATCAAAAAGACATTTAAATTCGGGGCACACGACGTCACGCTGGAAACGGGTGCGATTGCCCGCCAGGCAGATGGAGCCGTTCTGGCGAGCATGGGCGATACCGTGGTGCTGGTTACAGCTGTTGGCCGCAAACAGGCAGAACCTGGCAGGGACTTTTTCCCGTTGACCATTAACTATGGCGAGAAGACTTATGCCGCGGGCAAGATCCCGGGAGGCTTCTTTAAGCGCGAGGGGCGCCCGTCGGAGAAAGAAACACTGACCAGCCGTCTGATCGATCGGCCGCTGCGACCACTGTTTCCGAAAGGCTTCACCAACGAGGTACAGGTCATTGCGACGGTGATGTCGCTGGACCCGGCCATCGATCCCGATATTCCAGCATTGCTGGGTGCTTCGGCGGCGTTGGCTATCTCTGGTATGCCATTCCAGGGACCCATTGGCGCTGCGCGCGTCGGTTACGCAGACGGCGACTACCTGTTGAATCCCACAGCCGAACAGCTATTAACCTCAAAACTGGACCTAGTTGTAGCTGGCACTAAAGATGCCGTCTTAATGGTGGAGTCGGAAGCAGATCGGTTGCCCGAGGATGTCATGCTGGGTGCGGTCGTCTATGGCCACGAGCAGATGCAGGTTGCGATTGATGCGATCAACGAACTGGCTGCAGAAGTTGGTACGCCATCATGGAACTGGGAAGCACCGCCAGTCGACGAAACACTGGCCACCAAGGTCGCAGAGTTGGCGACCGAAGGTCTGACCACGGCATACCAGACCACCGAAAAACAAGCTCGCCAAGAATTGGTGCGCGATGCAAAAAGTTCGGCGATTGAGGCGCTTAGCGCGGGCGACGAACCTGAATACTCGTCCGAAGCGGTTGGTGGCGCGTTATCCAAGCTTGAGAAGACGATTGTTCGCTCACGTGTTCTTGATGGTGAGCCGCGTATCGATGGCCGAGATCACAAAACGGTGCGTCCGATTGATTGCAAAGTCAGCATGTTGCCGCGTACGCACGGTTCAGCCGTCTTCACCCGTGGTGAAACGCAAGCAATCGTGGTTGCCACATTGGGTACCGGTCGCGACGCACAGATCATCGACGCACTGGAGGGAGAGCGTAAAGAGCACTTCATGTTGCACTACAACTTCCCACCGTACTGTGTCGGTGAAACCGGCTTTGTTGGCTCACCCAAACGCCGTGAAATCGGTCATGGCAAGTTGGCGAGGCGCGGCATTCAGGCCGTGATGCCGACGATTGAAGACTTCCCCTATGTGATTCGGATTGTGTCGGAGATCACCGAATCGAACGGATCCAGTTCGATGGCATCGGTGTGCGGATCAAGTCTCGCGTTGATGGATGCCGGTGTACCAACCAAGGCGCCGGTTTCTGGCGTTGCCATGGGTCTGGTTAAAGATGGCGATCGATTCGCGGTATTGACCGACATCCTGGGTGATGAGGATCACCTGGGTGACATGGACTTCAAGGTAGCAGGCACGGAAGACGGCGTCACAGCGTTGCAGATGGACATCAAGATCCAGGGCATCACCAAGGAGATCATGGAAAAAGCACTGGATCAGGCGAAGGATGCGCGTTTGCACATTCTGGAACAGATGTCAGGTGCGATTAGCGCGCCGCGCGAAGAAATGTCTGACTGGGCGCCGACCATCATGTCCTTGAAGATTGATCCGGAGAAAATTCGTGACGTGATCGGCAAGGGTGGTGCGGTTATTCGTGCGATCACGGAAGAGACGGGAGCCACGGTTGATATCGACAACGACGGCACCGTACGGATCGCCTCTGTCGACGGTGCTTCCGGCAAGGAAGCGCGTCGCCGTATTGAACTGATCACCGCAGAGGTAGAGGTCGGCACAATCTACGATGGCCGTGTGGCACGCCTGATGGATTTCGGTGCCTTCGTCACGATCTTGCCCGGCAAAGATGGCCTGGTGCACATCTCGCAGATCTCAAACGAACGTGTTGAGAAGGTCAGTGACAAGCTGTCTGAAGGGGACATCGTTCGCGTTAAAGTCCTCGAGGTCGACCGTCAGGGCCGAATTCGCCTCAGTATGAAAGAGGTGAGCGAAGAAGAGTCTGCCGGGGACTAAGCACAGCACTCAGAAAATCCAGGATTCGGGCTGGCAGCCAGAAGCGTAATCGCCCATCTGCCAGCTCGATGAATCCTACGTGGCCACCATGGGCTGGCAGGTCGGCCGACACGCCGGGCCCTAGCTCAGACTCGACCGGGATCATCGAAGGTGTGGTAAACGGGTCATCGAGCGCGTGAATGATGCGAGTTTGGGTCTCAATACGAGGGATGAACTGGCGCGAGCTGCAGCGGCCGTAGTAATCGTCCTTGTCACGAAATCCGTGCATGGGTGCTGTTACCAAGTCGTCGAACGCTTCGAAGGTTCGGCATTCCAGTGCGGCCTGCAAGTCGAACGGTGTATTGGTTTGCCCGAATTTGTGTATCAATGATCGTTTCATGTTACGCATCAAATGCCATTGATAGAGTGTTGAAAAACCAGTTGATATAGAGTCTGACGCGCCTTGCAATTCAAACGGTACGGAGACAGCAACCGCCGCATCCAGCGTCGCCGGAGCGCCATGCTCTCCCAGGTACTTCAATAGCGCATTACCGCCGAGCGAATACCCTACGACAGCAATTGGCAACCCCTGAAATCGGGTGCGAACCGCAGTCAGAAAGTGATCGATATCGGCCGTTTCTCCCGCGTGATAGCGGCGCGGTTTGATGTTCGGGTAGCCACCGCAGTCGCGAAAGTGCAGAACGGCAGCATTCCAGCCGGCTTCGGCGCAGGCATGCACCAATGAGCGCGAATAAGGCCCGTCGCTTGAACCCTCCAGACCATGCAGGATGATCACTAGCGGCGCATCGGTATTGATGGGTAAATCCAGCCAGTCGACCGCCACTTTGTCGCCGTCGGCCAGTGTATGGACTTCGCGTCGGTAATTGATCTTAGGGCTACGGATCAAACCCGTAGAGGGCAACAACGTCTGGATGTGGCACCCACGCAACCAGCGTGGCGGGTCGAAAGGGCGGCTCGGCACGCGCTATTCGGCGTCTGATGACTCTTTGCGGGCGCGCTTTTCTCGGCTGTCATCACCACGCGGATTCAAGACACGAAACACCTCTTCCTGAACGGCGCGCCAGCGTGCGAAATTTCGCTGTGCCATGGTTGCCACTGCATCAACGGGGTCGATTCCGACGACTCTCTTAAGTCGGTCTCGTGCTTGGGCTTGTTGGTTCACAAACAAGCGCAGGCTTTGCTCGAGATAGTTGCTGACGACATTAGGCATCGCATTGCCGTAGGTGCGGATGATCTGCGACAGGAAATCTTCGGTCATCACCGGATCGCCGGATTGTTCCTGCTCAATAATCACCTGCATCAGAATCGATCGTGTGATGTCATCGCCGGATTTTTTATCGATGACGATGAACTGCTCTTTGTCGATGACCAGATCACGAATATGCGACAGCGTGATGTACTTGCTGAGTTTCGTATCGTACAGGCGACGATTCGGATATTTCTTGATGGTGCGCACCGTGCCTCCAGCACGTTTCAAGTTGCCGATATTCTAGCCTAAGTCAGACGAAAATGAGTCGGCCATCTGGATTGATCCCGGTTTATCGCGAAACCAGGAGGCAACATAACGCGATTGCGCCCACGCGAGCACCTCTGCGGGTGCGAGCTGCGATAAGCGGGCGGGTGGGTTCAGTCCGATCAGTCGGCAAGCCATCAGCAGATTGGCATTGGCTGTGTTGATGTCGACACCGATGGCACCGGCTTGCTTGCTGAGTTTGTCGCCGCGATGGTCGACGAGTACGGGAAAGTGGGCGTAGCGCGGGGTGGGCAGGCCAAGGCAAAACTGCAACCAGCGCTGGCGTGGTGTCGAGTCGAACAAGTCGATGCCGCGCACAACGTCACTGATACGCTCGTGGGCATCATCGACAACGACAGCCAGCTGATATGCGGTCAGGCCATCTTTGCGCTTGATGATGAAGTCCCCTGGTGTGTCAGCTAGCGCGTATTCGCGACGCCCTTGCCATCGATCGAATATGCGCACTGGCTCGTCTGGGACCCGGCAGCGTACGCTGCCTTCGGTCAGCCCTTTGGTTCGACACGTGCCAGGGTAACGATTCAGACCCGTCGCACCTAGTTTACGGCGTGAACACTGGCAGAAATACGCATCGCCCTGTTGCAGGAGTTGGTCAATCGCAGCCTGATGGCGCGCATGATTGTCCATCTGAAACCGCACCGGTTCGTCTGATTCAAAGCCATGCGCTGTCAATGCCGCGAGGATACTCTGGGCAGCACCGATAGGCTCTCTCGGCGGATCAATATTCTCGACACGCACATGCCAACTGCCACCAAATGATTTGGCGTCGAGATAACTGATAAGCGCTGCGAGCAGGGAGCCAAAATGCAAATCCCCACTCGGAGAGGGCGCGAACCGCCCGCGGTAGACGCTATCGGTAGCGATCGTCCCGGTCGCGGAATTGTCGCTCGGCAAGCTCTCGCCGCTCTTGTGCTTCCAGGCAGAGTGTTGCGACCGGTCGGGCCTCGAGGCGTTTCAGGCCGATCTCTTCACCGGTCTCATCGCAAAAGCCGTATGAGCCGTCGTCGATGCGCTCCAGCGCTGAGCCGATCTTGCGCAGTAGCTTGCGCTCGCGATCGCGGGTTCGCAATTCCAGGCCAAATTCCGATTCCTGGGTAGCCCGGTCATTCGGGTCGGGGAAGTTGGCTGCTTCGTCCTGCATGTGGTTCACAGTGCGATCGACTTCTTCCATGAGCTCTTTTTTCCACGACAGCAGGATTTCACGGAAATGCTCCAACTGAGCATCACTCATGTACTCCTCGCCGCGCTTAGGCACATACGGGGCGATGCCATGGATTGGACCTGAGGTCAGATCACGCCGTGGCGAGGCCTTTTTGGTCACCTTGCGAGCGGGTGCTTTCTTTGCAGCGGCCTTTTTGGTCGTTGCCTTTTTCGTGGGCGCTTTTTTGGCCGGCACTTTCTTTGCGACCTTTTTCTTGGTCACAGATTGTTTCTTGGACGCGGCCGCTTTCTTGGCCGGCGCCTTTTTCGTCACAACCTTCTTCTTCGCTACTTTCTTGGCCGTAGCCTTCTTTTTAGTCGTTGCAGACTTTTTCTTAGTGGTTGTTTTTGCGGCCTTTTTTTTCGCTGCCATCCATTTGCCTCCACGCGGCGGAGTTTTCAAGCGCGGCGATTATACAGAACAATCCGCTTATGTGTAGTGCTGTGGCACGCGTCTGGCCGGATCTACTTGGCGGCGGCCGGCAACACCACCGGCGGTTCGGGCTGCCAATCTGACGCACGATGCTCAACGACTGTTTTGGTATAGACGCCTCCGCGGACATTGAAATCGGATGTCACCCGCATAAATCGAGGGTCAATTGCGCTGACCAGATCGTTCAATATTTGGCCCGTCACTTTTTCGTGGAAGGCGCCTTCGTCGCGATAAGACCAGAAATAAAGCTTCAATGACTTGAGTTCGACGCATTTCAGGTTCGGGATGTATTCGACGTGAATGGTGGCGAAGTCCGGTTGGTCCGTCATCGGGCAATGACAGGTGAATTCATGCGTATGGATGCGGATCACCACATCGCGGTCCGGATGGGGATTGTCGAAGGTGTCCAGCTCCCGGGAGGGGCCTGGGCGGGGTTTTTTCTGGATTGAATCGCTCATTTTGGGGTCCTTCGAAAGCGCCACGGGACATAGGCCGGGGCAGTGTCATACCAAGCCAATTAGATTACACTAGCCGGCTTGCGCGAGGCCACGCGCAAACCAACAAGATAGAGCGATATACCCCCGAGGCCGAATGCGACTTTCCAAAATCAAACTGGCTGGATTCAAGTCATTTGTTGATCCGACAACGATTGAGCTGCCGAGCAATCTCGTCGGCGTCGTTGGCCCAAACGGCTGCGGCAAATCCAATGTGATCGACGCGGTGCGTTGGGTAATGGGTGAGAGCTCTGCCAGCCGATTGCGCGGCGACTCGATGACGGATGTGATCTTCAACGGCTCGAGTGCTCGCAAACCGGTTGGCCTGGCCTCTATCGAGCTGCAGTTTGATAACAGTGAT